>SPBY01000259.1 GCA_004525825.1 Bacteroidia bacterium | reverse complement strand
TTCATGCGAAGGTCATCGCCTCCGTCGGTATGGTCTTCTATGGTAAAAGGAGGGGTAAGGGAACTGTTCAGCACTTCCAGCTTCCCAACAAGGATCTCGATTTCGCCAGTAGGCATCTGTGGATTCTTATTGCTTCGTTCGGCCACTTTTCCTGTGGCCCTGACCACAAATTCTCTTCCGAGTTTACGCGCCTCCTTACACAAATCGGGATCGGTCTCCATATTAAATACCAGCTGAGTAAGACCATAGCGATCGCGAAGATCCACAAAGGTCATCCCCCCCAGGTCCCTGGATTTCTGCACCCAGCCCGAGAGCATCACTTCCGCTCCAACATTCTTCATATTCAACTGCCCGCAATTGTGTGTCCTGTACATATTGATTCTATTTTTGTAACTTCATAAGCGCAAATTTAGCAACTTTTAAAGAGGAATTATAAAGAAAGATTGTGTTTCATGGTGTACCCTGTACTCTCCGACGAATATTTTATGAATGAGGCACTTAAGGAAGCTCAGAAGGCCTTCGAACGAGAGGAGGTGCCGGTAGGTGCCGTGGTGGTGAATCAGAACAGGATCATAGCCAGAGCCCACAACATGACCCAGCAGCTAAATGATGTGACGGCCCATGCAGAGATGATAGCCATTACTTCCGCTGCCAATTACCTGGGCGCCAAATACCTGGTGGACTGTACCTTGTTTGTGACCCTGGAGCCCTGTGTGATGTGCGCTTCCGCCCTGAAATGGGCCCAGCTGGACAGGCTGGTATTTGCAGCTACGGATCCTAAGGAGGGTTTCTCCCGCCTGAAAGATCAGATCCTGCATAAGAAAACGGTAGTGGTTCCAGGAATCCTGAAGGAACATGCATCGCAAATGCTCAAGCAATTTTTCCTGCTGCGCCGCGATCAGAAAAATTAGTTTGCTGCTGCAGCTTGAGGTCCTTGCTGAAAATAAAGGGACCTGTAGTATTCCATGTAATCAAGCAGCTTCTCCTTATACTCCTCCAGTCCAAGCAACTCTTCATCGCAGATCAGGTAGGACATATCGGCCCGTCTGAAGGCAAAGTGACGGGCGCGGTCCTGCCTGTGAAAGAAGTCCTTTTCATCGGTCGACATTCCTTTGGGAAGCCTGGTAATTTCCCAGACTCTTACCAGCTCGCTGTATACCTTCTCTCTTTCTGAAAGATTGCTCTCCACAATTTGAACTGCTTTTTCCAGGGCACCCAGGGCCGCTTCGTGACTCCGAAAGCGCTGATTATGGGCTTCCTTGACGGCCAGTTCAAGATCGGAAAGTGCCAGGTAGGTATGGCAGGTATGCTGCACCAGTTGCACGATGGAAGAGAAGATCTCCATGTCGTAGCTATTCTTGATCCCCGCCGACCGGTTGGTCCGGATGATTTCCATGGCGCGTTCCATATGCTTGATCTGCTCCCTGGATTCATCCAGTTTCCCAGCATACTCGCGATTCCAGAATGGATCATACTCCAGGTTGTCGCCCCGTGGCAGGTCAGGCAAATGGGTTTTGCCGATATCTCCGTAGTGCCAGACCCTTCGCTCAAAAGATGTATAGTAATAATAGGCTGCCTGATTCAGCAAGAGGTATAGTTCCTTCAGATCGCTGGAGCGATCTCCGTAATAGTTCATGAAAAACTTGTCGATAAACTCCTCCATGGATGGTTGGGAACCACTCCATGCCCACTCGGCAGAGTTGATAAAACTCAGCATCCAGACCTGATTATGCAATCCGGAATCGTCCCAGGAGGTATTAATCATGCCATCAAAATGTCCGGATTTTGCTGCCCTGGAGACCGCAATGTAGGAACTTTGCAGAGCGTCTTCAGCTTCATGTTCATTCTCGCCTTCCCCTCTCAGTTTATAAAAGTAGGGAAGGAACAGTGGTTCAATTCCTGGATTCGGATCATAGGTAAAAATTTCAAATCCTTCTGCCTTTGCTTCTTTTGCATAGCTAAAGTCGTCACTCTCATAATGGTAATCCTCCATCAATACCAAACCGTTTAAGGGCTCCACACCCTTTGCAGGTGAATCACTTACCGTCCAGCCCATGGGCCTCTCCCAGACCATTACACGTCTACCCATTGCCTGAATGGGTGCTCCTGCCTGTTTGATAAACTGGTGATATAGTCCGCTTTTACCTATTTCATCTGATCTTTGCCGGCATTGTTCACACATGCCCAATTCATAAGTCTCGTCGGAACCGATGTGAATGTATTCCGAACCGGGTGTTGCCTCTATGGCATCTATCCAGAGATCGAACAACAATGCATAACTGCCCTCCTTTAGCGGACAGAACTCCCAGTTGGAGGCCTGGATCTCACGCAGGTGGCTGTATTTTGGCCACTTCAGGATATAACTCACATGACCGAGTCCCTGCACCAGGGGTACCAGTTGCACATGATATTTCTTTGCATAGCGGGTGATTTCCTGCATCTCTTTCATGGTGAAGGCGCCCGGAGCCCCAATCTCTGGATAGCTCGGGTACTGGAATTTGTCCTCCCATTCCCAGACCAGCATGTTGATCTTATACCTGGCCAGGTCCCTGATAAAACCTTCTACATACTCGCGCCTGTCCTGGTGGTGCTTGGTGTCATAGTGACAGGCCCGCTGTGGAACATCAGGCCAGTCGGTCATTCTCATTCCGGGGACATAGGCTCCTTCCTCCCCCTGTTTTAGGATCTGCAGCAAGGTTTGGGTGCCATAAAACAGGCCAGCTTCTCCCATGGCCCTGATGGTCAATTGATCTTTATTTGCGAGCAATTCATATCCCTGGAGGGCCGTCTTTCCCGGAAGCGAGGTGATCTTTTCAGAAACTCCCTCATGGGTCAACCGGAGGGCCCCGGGGGAAGGGACATCGGTGATCCCCGCCTTGATGCCCCACTCTGTTCCAAGATTCCGGGCCAACTCAAGGGCCGCAAACTTCACCTGGTCTGTGGCATCCCGGTCCAGCACTATGTTCAATTTATCGCCCGGAACAAAATCAGTATCTAGAAACTGAAGCTCCTGGGGATAAGGGATAAGATTGATCCCCGCCTTAAATAGTGCACTTGCTGCCTCCTTTTCCTCCTTCCCATTTTTGCTGATTACAATTCTATGTACAGGTCCGCTTACCCCTGCCAGATTCAGGGTCCGAAAATAGAATTCATGTCGCGCTTCACTCAGCTTCATATCCAGCGAATCCTCCACCCTTTCCCATCCTCCCGAAGGTCCTGTTCTCATCTGGTACTCTTTCAGATTAGGCGTTTCAGAGAAGAGCCTGATCCTTGCCGTATGTCCCTCTAGTTTGACCTCCGAAGAAATTACATTGGGCGTCCACTCAAAGGCATCACGATCCTTAACCCGACGCATAAATTCGGGCTTGTCATAGGCCCAGTGGGGTTTACCATCCCAGATCCAGGTATGAGTCAGGAAATAATCATCTTCGTACATGCTCAGCAAAGTTTCATGCTCCGGCCACACAGTAAACATGTCGTTGTGGGTATGATACTCGATCCATGTATAGGTCTGGGCACTGCGTTCATAGCTGTTCCCGGTTTCAGGCTCATTGGGGGCGGGGATTCGATCCGGACCTATTACCCGGACGATATCCGCTGCCTTGTTCTTTAAGAATTCATCACGTATCTCCAGGGCTGACAGGGGGATTCCGCCTTTTTCGAAATGGATGTCGTATTTGGCATCAGATAAAAACCACTTTTGATAGTCATTGAGCCAGATCTCGTTAATTCCATGATGTCCGTCGGGTCCACCCATCACTCCCGGACCAGCCCCAAGGGTCCTGCACACATACCCATAAGCATTCATGATGCCATTCTGGACCTTCATGAAATGACCGCAGTGAAAACCAACTCCTTCCAAAGCAGCATCTAAGATAACCTCCACATATCCGCCTCCGGGGTATGGATCGCCATAATCATCAATGGATATGACCGTACGGATCCAATGCCGTAGCATCAGAATCCTTTTAAACTCATCTGTCTCTCCATGGAACAGGGTATCCAGTTGATACTTCTCTTTAAGGCTTTGAAATCCGGGATGAGTCAGATCTTCGTATCCCTGAAACTCCACATTGGGTTTGAAGCGTGGATTGTCTGACTCTTCAAGAGCATATTCGTGATTGCTACATCCTACAACTATAATCAATAACAGGGCCGGGAGAAATATAGTTTTCATAGAAACAAACTAATTAATAAATTTAGAGAAAATACTCCTTTATTCAATAATAATCACCTGATGAAAAAGCACGCATTTATCATGATCTTCTCCTTGGGGCTAATGCTCCTGGTAGTTCCTATTCAAAGAGTAATTTCACAAATCGAAGATGATGTAATTGTAATACGGCCTCAGGAAATTGACGATGTGTTAAACAATCCCGGAATGGGATTTATGACATTCCAGCGCTTCAATGGTGATCTGTTGAATGAAGGTAGCGCATGGACTGAGGGCTTCCCAATTGATTACCAGGAATTTAACGGAGATCTATCCAATCTGAATTATCCCTCAACTACCATTGCCTATTGGAGGGTCTACTGGAAATTTATGGAACCTGAAGAGGGAAATTATCGATGGGACCTGCTTGACCGGGCACTCGAAACGGCCAGATCACGGGGCCAGACACTTCTTCTAAGGATTGCTCCCTATGGAACAGGGGCTGAGCGAGATGTACCCCACTGGTACCGTGACATGGTAGGCCCTGAGAAAGAGTGGGCCTACAGTAATCCAGTGAATAAGTGGATGGTGGATCCTGAAGATGAGCGCTACGCCAAATACTTCGGCGGATTTATCAGAGCCTTGGGCTTACGATATGATGGCCATCCCGACCTGGAGGCGGTGGACCTCTCCATTGTCGGTGCATGGGGAGAAGGTGCCGGATCAGAATTACTGAGTCAGCCTGCACGGGAAGCCCTGGTAAATTCCTATACCGATTCGTTCAGAAAGACTCCCTTAATCGCCCTTTTAATGGATAAAGAAACAAACATGTACGCCAATTCACAGATCCCCGTAGGATGGAGAATCGACTGCATAGGTGACCTGGGATTCTGGGCGGAGGACCAAAATGGGTGGACCCACATGTATGATTTTTACCCTCAGGAAATTATTAACTGCAGGCTTGAAAATGACTGGCTTAGATCGCCACTTAGTTTTGAGATCTGCGGCACTTTTCTTCGCTGGAGAGACCAGGAGGGCTATGACAGGGAAGATGTGAAATATATTATCAATGAAACACTGAAATGGCATATCTCCTCCTTTAATGCCAAATCGTCTCCGGTACCGGAAGAGTGGGAAGATCTGGTCGAGGAGTGGTTAAAAAGAATGGGTTACCGGTTTGTTCTGAGAAGATTTAGCTACCC
>SPBY01000498.1 GCA_004525825.1 Bacteroidia bacterium | reverse complement strand
AGGTTGGGGGCATTTTCAATGGTTCCTTCGTAGTAATTACCGTTGGGCGCTCCTACACCAATTCCAAGAAGCAGGAAGGTGGATTCAAGAGTCTCAAGGCTCTTCATTACATGGGCATGAAGGGCCACAATAAATTTCTCAATGGTTTTATACCCCCGTGTACTGATTTCATCTTCGAAATGGATGGATCCTGACCTGTCCACAAGTCCGATTTTTGTGAATGTTCCTCCTATATCAATTCCAAGTACAACTTCCAGGGCCATCTGTTTTCTGTGTATTGATTATATGCGACAAAAGTAATAATTATCACTTGATTTGGTTAAATTAGCCCTGGTAACTAAATCAGAGGTCATGACTAATTTCGTTGTACCCATTGATTTTTCAGTGGATTCGTTAAAGGGACTTGAATGGGCCATCCTTTTTTCAAAGAAAAAAAGCGTGAACATACAGATGGTTTATGTTTTGTCCAATAGTTCCAATTTCCAATCCAGTGTGGTGGAACTGGAACAAAAATATGCCGAGGCCCATTTTGCCAGATTGATCAAAGAGTACACGCCCATGCTTGGCGCAGATTCCAAATTAAGATACATTATAAAGAAGGGCAAAGTATATCGGGAGGTGGTGAACCAGGTGAACTCCTACAAGAATGCGGTGGTATCTGCTTCCACCCACGGTGCTTCAGGATTTGAAGAGCTGTTTATCGGGAGCAATGCTTTAAAGATCATGGCTGCCACTGAACAACCGGTATTTACATTGAGAACCATGGTCCCCCAGGAAATCCGGAAAATTGTGGTGCCCATCAAACTTCACCTCGATACCAGGCAAAAGGCCCCCATAGTGGCAGACCTTGCTGAGCTTTTTGGGGCAGAGCTGCATGTTATATCCATCTCCACAAACAAAAGCAAGCGCGATCTGGCGAGACTTGAATCGTATGCGAAACAGGTATCGAATTATTTTGCTACCAGGGGACTGAAGACTACCCAAAAGACCCTGGTGGGGGAGAACCTTCCCAGGCTCACCTGCAATTATTGCGAAGCTGTGGATGCGGACCTGATCACCATCGTGTCCAGTGCCATAGATAAATGGAACGTAATACTGGGCAGCTATGCTCAGCAGATGGTAAAAAGCGCCCCGGTTCCGCTACTGAGTATTACACCCAAAGAGAAACAGATACCTGCGGGTTTCAGCACCCTGGAAGGATAATGAGCGACAGGCATGAATCGCAGTTAAGGGCTTTGATGGAAGCCCTGCCTTTTGCTTCCTGGCTAAAAGATGAAAATGGAAACTTTAATCAGGTCAATGCTTTGCTTTTGGAGTTGCTTGGGAAAGAATTAAAAGAGGTGATTGGAAGGGGAAGCCGGGAAGTGCAGAACGAAGAGGACGCCAAAGAGAGTGAAGAGGCGGAACAGGATGTGTTTAAAACCGGAAAAACCAGGGAATCCACCTATTCCAGGGAGAAGAGAATTATCAAATCGGTACACTTCCCGGTGACCGACAATCAGGGTAAGGTTTGCGGAACAGGAGCTTATCAGGAGGATATTACCAATCTAACCAGTTCCCTTCAAACCCTGCACCGCGAGAGAGAAACCCTGGAAGTGCTTCTTGAAAGCATGCCGTTCTGTATTTTTTTTACCGACAGGCAATACAGGTACATCCGGGTAAACCGGATGATGGCCAAACTTCTCCGGGTGGCCGAACCGGAACAGGCTGTTGGCCTTTCCAATAAAGAATTCTTCTCAAAGCGCGTGGCCAGAAAAATGACCGAGGAGGATCGGACCATCTTTGAAACCGGGAATGCCATCGTCAACAAGATCATCTATTTTGAAGAAGAAGGAACGGAGGGATTCTGGATGGAGAAGAATAAGATTCCCATCAAGGACGAACGGGGTGTAATTACCATGGTCATGGGAATATTCAAAGATGTTTCCGACTTGATGAAGATTGAGAACGAACTCAAAGAGGCGAGGGACAGGGCTAAGGAGTCGGACCGGCTGAAAACCTCTTTCCTGGCCAACATGTCGCATGAGATCAGAACACCCATGAACGGAATCCTCGGTTTTGCAAACCTGCTAAGGGACCCCGAACTCAGCGAAGAAAAAAGAGATCTTTATCTAAAGCACATTGATCATTCGTCCCAACAACTGTTGAATATCATCGATGACATCATCGATATTTCGAAAATAGAATCGGAGCAGCTAAAAATATCCAACAAGCCTGTCAGGATCAACGGAATTTTGGATGAAATCTACTCCTCCTTTTTTCATCGCATCAGAGGGGATGCACCCGGAGAGAAAAAAGTGGCCTTTAACCTGGAAAAAGGGAACGCCTCCAAGGATTTCACCATTGTTACTGACGACTTTCGCCTGAGCCAGGTATTCAATAACCTCATAGGGAACGCCATCAAATTCACGCCGGAAGGACAGATCAACTTTGGATACAACCTGAAGCAAAACAGGTACATTGAATTTTTTGTGAGCGATACCGGCATAGGCATTCCAAACAATAAGATCAGGCTCATATTTGACAGATTCGGACAGGTGAACCAGGAAAGTTCGCGGCAACCTTCCGGAACCGGACTGGGATTGCCCATCTCCAAGAGTTTGGTAAATCTGATGGGTGGTGAGATGTGGGTTGAATCGGTGGTGGGTGAGGGATCCTGCTTCTATTTTACCCTGCCCCTGGTGGTTGAGGAGCCAGGGGAAGACACAAGGGTACTGATATCTAATAAAAGCTATAACTGGAGTGGTAAAAATATCCTTGTTGCCGAGGACGAGGAACTGAACTGGTTTTTTGTCAGAGAGATGCTGAGGCAGACTGGCGCCATCATTCACAGGGCCCGGAATGGCCATGAGGTAGTGGAACTAACCCGGGATCTGGTTCCCGACGCCATTCTGATGGATATAAAAATGCCCGAAATGAGTGGCATCGAAGCAGCCCGGAAAATCAGGACCTTCAATGATCAGGTACCGATTATTGCTCAAACAGCTTTTGTAATGGCTGAAGAGAAAGAGGAGAGCCTGTTGGCAGGATGCAATCACTTCGTTACAAAACCGCTGGACAGGACCACGATTATGGAACTGATTGATAGTTATTTCAAATGAGAAGAGCTGCAATCATTGTAGCAGGGGGGTCGGGTATCCGCATGGGGACGGAGCTTCCAAAACAGTACCTGGAGCTTGTTGGGAAACCCCTGATTGTACATGCACTGGAGAAATT
>SPBY01000476.1 GCA_004525825.1 Bacteroidia bacterium | reverse complement strand
GACCTTTGCGATGAAGTCCCGGTTTACCAGGTGAAAGGTATTGTCGTCTCCACCACGGTTCAGGGGGACATGGAGGCTTAAAATATCTGCCTCCTTCAACATTTCTTCCAGTGTCACAAAGCCATCCTCTCCTTCCTGCCTTGCTCTGGGGGGATCATTTAACAGTACTTTCATTCCCAGGGCCTCCCCTGCATTTAAGACTTTTTTTCCCACATTTCCCACGCCGATCACCCCCAGGGTCATTTCCCTCAGATCCAGATTTCGGTGACAGGCCAGGTAGAGCAGGGTGGAAACCACGTATTGCTGAACCGAGGAAGAGTTGCAGCCGGGGGCATTGGTCCACTCGATACCGGCCACATCACAATAGGCAGTATCGATGTGGTCATATCCTATAGTGGCAGAGGCTATGACAGAAACCCCGGTACCCTCCAGCAATTCCCGGTCACACCTGGTACGGGTGCGGGTAATGAGTCCGTCCGCATCAAGCAGGTCCTTTTTTGAGATTTGACCTCCAGGCAGATAAACCATTTCTACCGCCCCCTCCAGGGCACCTTTCAGAAAGGGAATCTTATCGTCTGCAACTACCTTTATCATGAGGCTCAGCGCTTAAATTTCTCCTTCCAGGACCAGAGACCCAGTGCCGGGTTTGATATGTAAAAAATCTCCTCCCCATCAGCTAGCGTATTGAACCCATTCCTGAGATTTTCCGGCCGGTAATGCTCCATCATCTCTTCCAGGTCCGCATAGCGGTAATTCACCGATTCGATCTCCTCCCTGCTGAGCTTGCCCGGACAGTAGGTGATGTCAAATCTCCCCTCTGATGAACCGTGGATCAGGTGTGCCGCAGCACTCAGGTTGTTTTGCAACTCTTCATTCTTTTCCACGGCCTTTAGTATTTCCTGGGAGGTCCCATAGCCATACTTCCTGATCAGCCTGTCAATTTCAGGGTCCTCCCCAAATGTGGAGAGTCCGGGCGCCAGCACCACAAGTTCACCCTTGTCGGCCAGGGCCATCCGGGTTCTGTAAATGCTCTTGTTCCCTAACCAGGTACTCTTAAACTCTTCAGGTTCCAGGTAGACCACCACTTTGGGAAGGGCTTCATCCAGCAATTCGAAATTGACTTCGAGAGAAAGCTCGGAGGCTTTCAGAAAACATTCTTCGTCATCTCCAATAAAAAGTCCGCGTACCACCAGATCGCCGCTTTGCTCCCTTCCGATTACCGTCAGGACATACAGGACCGGTAGTTCAGAGGCGAAATGCTCGGAGGCATAATTCAGCACTCTTCGCACCGGGGTATCGGCCCTGCCCATGATACGTTCCATCCCGTAGGCTGCACCCAAAAAATGACTCTTGTTGATCCCTTCCGGACCTCCGGTACCTATAAGCACGTTCTTGTTGTGGTTGGCCATCCCAATCACTTCATGGGGAACCACCTGCCCGGGTGAAAGAATCAGGTCATATCCACCCTCCACCAGAAGCCTGTTTACCTGGGCCGGCCAGTTGTATGAAACTTTTCCCCCGGAAACTTCCTCCACAAAAGAAGAAGGCACCTCCCCCAGGGTTACCACATCATTTCTCCAGTTATGTACCCTGAACAAGCTGTTCGGCACAGAACCGAACATTCTGGAAATCTCCTTCTGGCTCATGGCAGCATGAGTTCCCAGTGCCGGTAACACATCTGTGAGCCGCTCCCCGAAATATTCCCAGGCATGCTCCGTCACCAGTCCCGCCTTGCTGTAGAACCTGGTGATGTCGGGCGGAATGGCCAGCACCTTCTTCCTGGGACCCAGTTTCTCAAGAGCCTCAAAGAGACTACTCCTGAGATCCTCATCGCTTAGGACTGTATGCGAACTCCCCTTTTCGAACCAGATCATCTATACTCCTCCAAAAGCACTGTAACCACCGTCCACCGGTATGCATATGCCAGTGATAAACCTGCTCAGATCGGACATCAGGTAAAGCACTGTGCCATTCAGATCATCAGGCTCACCAAATACACCCATGGGAGTGTTGGCTATGATCTTCTCTCCTCTGGGAGTCAGCTTACCGGTTTTTTCATCGGTCAGCAAAAACCGGTTCTGATTGGTCAGAAAAAAACCCGGAGCCATTGCATTTACCCGCACACCCACTTTGGCAAAATGAACTGCCAGCCATTCTGTAAAATTGTTGACCGATGCTTTGGCAGCTGAGTAAGCAGGTATTTTGGTCAGGGGTTTGTAAGAGTTCATGGAGGATATGTTCAGAACCACACCCTTCTGACGCTTTACCATGTCCCGGGTAAAAACCAGGCTTGGCAGAAGGGTTCCGGTAAAATTCAGGTCAAATACCTTCTGGAAACCTTCCAGTTCCAGCCCAAAGAAGCCATCATCCAGCTTATCAAGGTCATGTTCGGTAAGCTCTTCCAACTTGGTGGTCGCCTTGGGTGAATTGCCTCCAGCCCCGTTGATCAGCATATCAATTTCTCCGGCTTCAGCCACAATTTGCTTCTTTACCTCCTCCAGAGAACTTTTGTCAAGGACATCGGCCTTGTATCCATAACTGGGCACGTCATACTCACGGGATATTTCGTCCGCAACCTTAAGGGCAGCTGCCTCATCAATGTCGAGAATCACAGTCACTACCCCCACCGAGGCAAGTCCCCTGGCCATGGAGTTACCCAGCACGCCGCCTCCACCGGTAATGACGCACACTTTGCCTTTTAAGTCTTTTAGAATATGTTCTTCCATTTATTCATGGGTTTTGGGTTGATAATAGTGTAAGTTCTCCCGGGTAATGATATCGATGGGAAGCATCTGTCTCGCCTCCGGTTCCCGGTGGAAGGCCACCAGGTAAAACAAGGAGGAGAGGCCTCTGAAGGCCTGCTCCTCCGGTTTCTGAGAAATCAGGAAATCGATGTACTCCAACTTCAAATAATGGATGCTCTCAGGCAGCAGGTCATATCCCACCAGTCTCACATTCACATCGCCCTGTTGAGCCAGGAAAGCTGCCACCTTGTAGACCCTGGAATTGGTCACAAACAATCCGGCAAGGTCATGCTCAGAGCATGCTTCGATCAGTTGCTCCTTCAGAATACGATCGTCAGCTCCATGCAGATCAAGGGTCAGCAGCCGGTTCAACCGATCGCTGTGTTCCTCAAAATACGATCTGAATCCTTTCTCCCGGTTTATGATATGGGGATAGTGGTCGGTCCGAACAGACATATTGATAATAGCCACATCCTTGCCTGGTTCCATGCCGTAGTTGATCAGTTTTGCAGCCACATATCCACTGTGAAAAGCATCCTGACCCACAAAGCTGCGGATCGAAGGCACATCCAGCAAGGAGTTAAAGAGCACCACCGGGAGATTCCACTCTTCACACTGATT
>SPBY01000271.1 GCA_004525825.1 Bacteroidia bacterium | reverse complement strand
GGTACCGTGGCCCTGGAGAATTTCGGCGGGATTACCAATGGCACCAATTTTATCGATCCCGGGGCGCGTATCGGAGGAGTGGCCGGAAATGATCTGAGTACCGATCATCCCATCTCCTTCGAATATACCGATGCCCTTGCTGCCAGTGACGGAGGATTGTTTCCTCCGGCCAATACCAACAGCGGCCTGGGGAGCACCATCGACGGTGATATGCTCTTCAATAGCAGGGTGGAGTGCGCCTCCTGTCATGATGTGCACAACCGCTTTGGGGTGATGCATCTGCTAAAAATGTCCAATGCCAACAGCGAACTCTGTCTCACCTGCCACAACAAGTAAAACGGGTAAGCACCCCATGAGCAAAGCACTCCAAATTGTCAAGTCTGGAATCATTGTACTTGCATGCCTGCTCTGTGCTTGTAACCCCCAGTCTGCCAAGTCTCCATCTCCCGGGTCCCTGGTCATCTTTCCTCCACCCCCCGATACTACCCGAATACAGTTTCTGACCCATTTTAGCTCTTCCGTAGATCTGGAAAAGAAACGGGGTGGATTTAAGATCTTCCTTCTTGGGGAAGAGGAAGCTCGGGACATTATCAAACCCTATGGAGTGACTGCGCATAAGGAGAAGGTATACATATGTGATACAGGAGTGGCTGGACTGGAAGTACTGGATCTTTCAAAAGGGACCTTTGAATATTTCATTCCCGGAGGCAAGGGGCAGCTGCAGTTGCCTATCAACTGCTGTGTGGATGAACGCGGATTTCTTTTTATCGCTGATGCCAACCGGAAGCAGATTGTGGTGTTTGACAGCGAGCGAAAATACCTGCATGCCTTTGGAGAGAATGAGGACTTTAAACCCACCGATGTGGCTGTATATCGCGACAGAATTCTGGTGGCCAATGTCCAGGATCATGCGGTATATGTCTACGGGAAAGGGGATTACAAACTTATTGAGAAGATCCCGGCCATGGGTTCCGGGGATGAGGGATTTATCAGGCAATGCACCAACATTGCCCTCAGCCAGGATGTCCTCTACGTTTCAGATATGGGAGATTTCAACGTGAAGAAGTTTTCTTTGGATGGCGGGTATATGGGCCTGGTGGGAGGATATGGGAACAATCCCGGAAGATTTACCAGGCCCAAAGGAGTGGCCGTGGACAAGGAACAGAATCTCTATGTGGTGGACGCGGCTTTTGAGAATGTACAGATTTTTAATGCCCATGGGGATCTGTTGATGCATTTTGGCGGATCCTATGGGGGTGTGGGAGCCATGTGGCTGCCGGCGGCTGTGGAAGTCTCTTATGAGAACCTCTCTTATTTTCAGGATTATGTGGACCAAAGTTTTGAGTTGAAATACCTGATTTATGTGACCAACCAGTATGGACCTGCCAAGGTCAATGTATACGGTAAGGTGGAGGAAAAACCGGCTTCATAATTAAATACGCTGATGAAGCGCACAGGCAGAATATGGAGTGGATTTCTAGTGGGCCTAGCAACTGTTCTGCTTAGTCAATGCTCGCCCTATGCCGGAAAAAATCTGCTAAACTTCTTTTTTGACGGTGTTCCGGAAACTGACAGTTCCCAGGCAAAGCGCACCGATCTGCTTGAGACATCGGCCGATACCCTGGGGCAAGAAGAAGCCATTCTTGCCCTGGAGAAACCGACCCGATTTGTCCACTATCCGTACGAAGCGGGAGAATGTGCTTCCTGTCACAATGAACTTTCCCTGGGGACCATGGTGGAAGCTCAACCAGGACTCTGCTACACCTGTCACGAAGACCTGTCTACGGTTTATAATTATTTGCACGGTCCGGTGGCCGGTGGCTACTGTACCTCCTGTCATGATCCCCATATGTCCGAATCTGAAAAACTCTTAAGGAAAACAGGGGACAATCTCTGTTTTCATTGTCACGGCAAGGAGAGTGTGGAGAACAACGAGATGCATCAGGACCTGGAGGGAATGCTTTGTTTGGATTGTCACAATCCCCACGGGGGGGAAGACAAATATATTTTTCAATAATAAAGTGAAGCTGATCGGGTGAGAAGATTCAGAGACATATTGTTGTTGGCTTGTTTCCTTGGTCCGGCCTGGGGAGTATCTCATGCCCAATATTCTCTGGGGATCTGGAACCTCAGGCATATCTCCGGGGAAATTGATCTGAAGGGTCAGTACCGGCAGCTCGAGAGCAGCTTCAACGAAGTGAACGAGGACCAGAGAAGCACCTATCTGCTGAGTGGGATCAAGCTGAATACCTCCAGTTATCTTTGGGACAAGGATATCTTATTGATTGACCTGGGTGGAGCCTACAGCCCTGAAATGAGGGACGAGAAATATATCACCGTACCCGACCGATCAGAGGTGCGGACCCTCAAGAAGGTGGATCTGATGGCCACCCTTTTTAACAACAAGCCAGTTACCCTGCAGGGATTCTATAATTTCGATCAAAGCTACTTCAACCGCGAACTTCTCACCAATGTGAGGTCCAACAACCAGCAATGGGGAGGAATCCTGTCTCTCAACAATCGCATCCTGCCGCTAACACTCACCTACCGAAATCAGCGTTGGGACCAGGAAGAGATTCAGACCGGCCGCATATTTAACATGGACCAGGAGAGCTTTCATGCCAGAGCTTCCCTTTCCTTTGGATCGAGGGACCGCACCGAGCTGCTTTATTCACACAACAATTACCTCTACAGGTATGCAGAATTGCACCAGACCAGCCATTTGATCGACCGTGTGGCTCTGAACAACAATGTGTTTTTTGATGACGCCAGAAAATACAACCTGAATTCCAGGTTCACCTGGTACAATCAGGATGGGACCACCAGTTTCAGAAGGCTTGAACTTCTGGAGGGACTTACCCTCCGGCTGCCCCGTCAGTTTCAACTGACGACCCATTTGAACCTCTATAACCTGAAGGACGCCGTGCAGATCTGGGATCAGAAAAAAATCAGGGCGGCTCTAGAGCATAAATTATACAAGAGTCTGACCACCAGGGTTTTTGTAGATTATACCAGGATCAAGCTGGAAGCAGCCAAGCTTCACACGGAGTCCGATACGAGGGGCGGAGTGGACCTGAAGTATACCAAGAAGATCCCCGGTGGAATCCTGAACCTGAACTACCGCTACTTCAGGCAGGCTCATTCCACCGAGGGAGTAAGCGGCCTGTTGCAGGTGCTGAATGAGGCGCAGGTACTTTCGGATGGGGAATTGACTCTTTTGAATAAACCTTATGTGGAGCTTGCCTCGGTGCTTGTGAAAGATGTGACCGGAACCATCATTTACCAGGCCAGCTTTGATTATACCCTGGTCCAGAGGGGAAGTTACGTGGAGATCCAGCGGATACCGGGGGGATTGATTCCCAACGATGGGGAGGTATATGTTGATTATGCTTTCATACAACCCGGGTCCTATTCCTATGGGGCCAACAACAACCACTTCAGTGCGAGTCTTCTCCTTTTCAACAGGTTGCTGGAGCTATACTACAGGTATTCGGTACAGGATTATCCCAAAGTGACCCAGGGGGATCTTTTGACCCTGAATTTTTACAAGCAACATGTGCTTGGCTTGCGCCTCGATGTGGGTTTTGCCCGGGCCGGGATTGAAGCGGATCAATACGACAGCAACATCATTCCATACAAGATGATGCGATATTACCTGGACGTGAACTGGAATTTTCGATCCAGGTTCCTTTTTACTCTCAACGGGAACATACGTGATTACAGGATGATTTCAGACGAGGTGAACCAATTGTACGCCAATCTTTCCGGAAAGGTGGCTTACCAGATCAAGCCGAGAATGAAGGTAAGTCTGGAAACGGGCTACCTGAATCAGCGAGGAACAAACATTGATCTGGACCTCCTTACCTCGAGAGCCGAATTTCAGGCCTATTTTAACAAACTCCAGGTGAGGGTGGGACTGGAGATGTACCGACGGCTTTACCTGAACAGCGAATTTGCCTTTAACGGAGCCTATTTACAATTTACTCGTCGATTCTGATGAGCTCAAACCAGACCCCATGAAAATGCTGCTTATTGTTGATCTTCTCATATGTCTTTGCCTCCCCTTCCGGGGGCCATCCGGAACTGAAGTGATGGTGGCGGCGGTTAAGACTCCCGAATGCATTGAATGCCACGGAGACCTGGTGGGAAAAGAGATGATTCATTATCCTGCTGAGGATGCCTGCGACAATTGTCATGAGTCGACCGGGGCTTCTCATCCTTCCGAAGACAGTCTGGGTTTCAGGCTGATGGATAGTTCTCCGGCACTCTGTTTCTTATGTCATGAGGAGGGGCCTGCCAGGGCCCACGTACATCAGCCAGTGGCGGAAGGCAAGTGCCTGGCCTGTCACGATGCACATGGATCCTCCCAGGCTTCGTTATTACTTCATGAAGAGCAGGAACTTTGCCTGGGATGTCACAACAGGGCCTACAGTAGCGATAGCTCAGAAACCGGTAATATCAGACCTTTGGTGAAGGGGAGCAACATGGTGGTTCATACGGCCATTGCCGATATGGGATGCATGACCTGTCACCAGGCCCACGGTTCAGATTTCCGTGCTCTCCTGGTGGACGCTTATCCGGCAGAGGACTATGTGCCTGCCGAAACTGAAAATTTCGGACTTTGTTTCCTATGTCACGATGCAGATATCATGGAGGCGGAGGAGACCGAGGGGGCCACGGGCTTCAGAAATGGGAGGCAGAATCTTCACAGGCTTCATATCCAGGGGACCAAGGGCAGGAACTGCAGGATGTGCCATAACATCCACGCGTCGTCGCAGAAATTTCTGATGGAGGAGAGCGTGGGATTCGGGAATTGGGAGATGAAGCTGAACTTTGCTCCGGAAGAACAGGGCGGATCCTGTTTTCCCGGGTGCCATGGTAAACTCTCTTACCAGAGGGAGCTCTGATTAAGTCATTATTAATGAGTCGTATATATAGAAAGATGCCAAATCCACTCAAGTCCCTCCTCCGAGCGGTTCCGGGGCTCTTGCTGATCCTGATTTTTCTGGTCTCCGCAGGGGCTCAGTCCGGTGCTGAATACAGCGTCCAATGGATCGGGCAGTTTCCCGGAGAAGCGAGCCAAAAAGCTCCGGGTTTTGGAGATCGTATGTCCAGGCTGGTTTTCGGGAAGAAGCCCCAGGCGTTGATCAAACCCTTCAATGTGGTGGCAGTCGATCCCGGGCAATACTGGATTCTGGACCAGGGCGCAGGGGGAATCTTTGAGGTGCTTGCGAAAGAAGGTCAGTTGCTCAGGTGCATGAAAAG
>SPBY01000459.1 GCA_004525825.1 Bacteroidia bacterium | reverse complement strand
TTCCCTGGATGAGGATATTCCCTACTATTCTAGAAGAATAGGGGCAGAGCCTGACTTCCCAGGTTCTTGGGAAGATAAGCAGATAATAGAAAAACCCAGATGGACCACCATTCTGGGGGCAGCAAAACTTACAGGGAAGACTCGGAATGGTTTGTCGGTGGGAGTAATTAACGGGCTAACGGCCCAGGAGTTTGGAGTTGCCCAGGACTCTGTTTTTGAAAATGAGGAGATCCAGGTGGCCCCTTTGAGCAATTACCTTGCATCCAGAATAAAGAAGGAATTTGATGAGGGGAATACCATTGTAGGCGGCATGTTCAGTCTGGTGAACCGTTTCTCGCCCGAAGCTGCCATCCAGGATTTACTACCTTCCATGGCGGTGGTTGGCGGGCTTGACCTCTTGCATTATTGGGACAATAAAAACTATTATGTGGAGGCTAAAGCCATTGGCAGTCAGCTGCGGGGAAGCCAGGAGGCCATCCTGGAAAAGCAAGAAAGTCACATCCACCGCTTCCAGCGTCCCGATGCAGATTATCTGGAAGTGGACAGTCTCAGGGAACAATTGTCCGGACACGGAGGATTGGTTCGTATAGGGAAGAAGGGAGGAAAATTCAATTTCAGCCTGGCCGGACAATACCGCTCGCCCGGGATAAACCTCAATGATATGGGTTACATCCGACAGGCCGATTTTGTAGGAGATATTGTAGAGTTTGCATACAGGATGAACGAACCCGGTAAATGGGTTCGGAGCTATACCCTGGAGTTTTCCCAGGAGGCACAATGGAGTTTTGGTGGAGAGAATACAAAGAACAGGTCAGGACTAATGTTTAATTTGAAAACCAACAAACTATGGAGTTTCATTCTGAGCTATGGCTTCGATGCTTCTCACCTGGATACCCGGGAACTCCGGGGTGGACCAGCTCTTCGGACTGATGGGGAACACCAGAGCGGCGCCATGCTTATGTCCAATAGTTCGAAGGACCTTTCAGGAAGCCTGGGATTTCACTACAACCAATATGTGGACGAGGGTTCCCACCAGGAGGTGGTGTATGCAGGGATCACCTGGCTGCCCATCCGGAGAATTAAGCTAAGTCTCCAGCCATCCTATCAAACCAGGGAATACCACCAGCAATATGTCTCTACCCTCGTGGAAGCAGGGGAAGCACTCTACCTGACAGGTCAGATAGATCAGCAAACCGCCTCACTGACCTTCCGGGGAGAATTGTTCCTGACACCGGAATTGTCCATCCAGTATTACGGGAGTCCATATTACTCCGTGGGTAAATATTCTGAATTCAAGAGGGTAAACCAGTCGGGAGCTAAGAACATGGATGACCGTTTCGATGTATTGGATGTAAGCTATAACAGCGCAGATAACTCTTATTCATTTGAGCATGGTGGACAAACCTGGAATTTCGACAATCCCGATTTCAGCTTTATGCAGTTTCGTTCAAATCTTGTGCTCCGCTGGGAATACAATCTGGGTTCCACCCTCTACTTTGTCTGGGCCCATGACCGGTCTGACTGGCAGAATGAATACAACCCGGTGTCGGATATTACTGGCGACCTGTTCGGAATACCGGGCAATAATGTGTTTATGATCAAACTGAACTTCTGGTTCAACCTATAACAGTATCCGTCGTAAAAATTTGCTACTTTTAGCTAATTCGAAGCTAACTTCAACAATATAAATTTATCCTATGGAACGCAGATCATTTCTTAAGAGCACTGCAGTAGCTGCAGGTGCCGTTGTTTCCGGAAGCCTGGCCCATGCCGCCACCGGTACCGGGAGCAAGTCAGTGGCAGAAAAACACAATTTCAACCTGAAGTATGCCCCTCATTTTGGCATGTTCAGGCAGTCGGCCGGGGAAGACCTGATGGACCAGCTCCAGTTTATGGCTGATGACGGATTCACCGCCTTTGAGGACAACGGAATGATGAGTCGTGAGCCGGCACTGCAGTCAAAGATTGGAGAAACTCTTGCTAAGCTAAATATGACGATGGGAGTTTTTGTGGTTGACAAAGGGGGAAATATGGCGAATACACTTGCAGCAGGGAAACAAGAATATATCGACATATTTCTGGATGGTTGCCGCCGTGCAGTTGATGTAGCCAAACGTGTTAATGCCCAATGGATGACCGTTGTTCCCGGTGGTTTTGAAAGAAAACTGCCCATAGGAATTCAGGATGGGAATGTTATTGAAGCACTGCGCCGTGGAGCAGAAATTCTTGAACCGCATGGACTGACGATGGTTCTTGAACCACTTTCTGATTCTCCGGATCTTTACCTGCGCACTTCGGAACAAACCTACATGATTTGCAAAGCGGTGAACAGCCCGGCATGTAAAATATTATACGATATCTACCACATGCAAAAAAATGAAGGAAACCTGATTCAAAATATCGGTCTCACCTGGGAGGAAATCGGATATTTCCAGATGGGCGATAATCCGGGAAGAAAAGAACCTACCACGGGAGAAATCAATTACAAAAACGTGTTTAAATATATTTACGACAAAGAATTTAAAGGAATCCTGGGGATGGAGCATGGAAATTCCAAGCCCGGTAAAGAAGGAGAAATGGCGGTCATAGAGGCCTACGCCAAAGTGGATCAGTTTTAAGAAAGCTCCAAGAGATATTTTACCGCGAAGTGCTTATTAGCTTCGCTAAAAATCCCAGTTCGCTTATTAAACATCCCTTGGATACTAACCTGAATCCAGAAAAGGAAGAGTGAAAAACGGGCTGCTCCGAAAGGGCAACCCGTTTTCTTATAAATACGCCGGTGAATCGGAGAAGAGGATGAATGATTAAGCTGGTGCAGATCCTGCGATGGGAATCACAGCCTTAATATCGACTGGTCCCAACGAGAGTTCACCTTTGGGTCCCAGTACCATATCCGATCCCATCATTTCTTCCCAGGTGATCTTCTTGCCGGTATAGGCCGATTCGCGCCCCATGATGGCAGTCAGTACAGAAATGGCAGTCTCTTCAGCTTCTACGATCTGGTTTCCTTCACGAATGGCGGTGACCAGGTCGATGTGCTCCTGCACATAGGGGCTGTTCTGGGTCTTTTCACCAGCAGCATCTACCGGGGATTCCCAGCTATAAAGCACATTCCCATCAGGATCCCAGATGGTTCCTTCGCCATCGGAGTAGCCTTTGGTACCCCTGATCTGCTCGCTAACACTGTTGGCACAGTCATTAATCTGGCGGCACTGGGAATTCATGTGAATGTCTTTGTCGTATACGAAGTCCACGGCAAAGTTATCGTAGCAGTCGCCCGTAGGTCTTCTCAGTCTGGAACCCATTCCCATGGCTGAAACAGGGTGGCCTCCCATAAACCAGTTGCTTACGTCAATGTTGTGAACATGCTGTTCCACGATGTGGTCGCCCGAGAGCCAGGTCCAGTTCACCCAGTCACGGATCATAAACTCCATTTCGGTCCAG
>SPBY01000098.1 GCA_004525825.1 Bacteroidia bacterium | reverse complement strand
GTGGAAACCCAGCCTGCATTATCTTCTTGTTGATTCAAGGGCAGGTCCAGGTATTTAAATGTTGCCGCCAAAGCATCACCGCTGCCACTCTTGGAATAGGGGGCCTGAACGGTCTTTTCAGCCACCAGGATTGGATTTTCCTGCATCTCATACTCCCTGACATAGATCCGGTCGGTAATGTCACGGAAAATGGGACCTGCCACCACATTGCCATAGTAGATATGCTCGGAAGGCGCATTGACCACCACAATGCAGGAGTATTTGGGATTATCGGCCGGGAAGTAGCCGGCAAAGGAGGCCTGGTAAGGCGATTCTTCATAGCCCTCCTTGCCATGGGCCACCTTGGCCGTTCCGGTTTTCCCTGCAATTTTGTAGTGGGTGTTGGACAGGTTTTCGGCAGTTCCACTCTCCACGACCCCTTCCAGCATGGTTTTAATCTGAGACAGCGTTTCACGCGAACAGATGTGATTGTTGAGCACCTCCGGCTCAATCCTTTTGACCACCTTACCGTGGGAGCGGATCTCCTCCACAAACAATGGTTTTACCATTTTACCATTGTTGGCTACCGCGTTGTAGAGGGCCAGAATCTGCAGGGGAGTCATGAGTACTTCGTAGCCGATGGACATAAAGGGAAGGGTGATTCCCGACCAGGATTCGTCATCGGTATACTTGATCTTGGGTTCGCCTTCGCCCTTAATCTCAATACCCAGCTTCCGGTTCAGCCCCATCTCATACAGTCTGTTCACAAACTGTTCGGGCTTTTTCTTATAGTACTTATCCACCAGCTTGGAAATCCCCACATTGGAGGAAGCTTCAAAAGCCCTTTGAACGGTGACCTTCCCAAGTCCCTTATCACCACTGTCCTTCATTTTAACTCCATAGTAAAGGGTTTCCCCGTTTCCCACATCCACAATATCGCTGGGATGGACATAACCATCTTCCAGCAACGCTATCATGGAGGCCAGCTTGAAGGTGGATCCCGGCTCGGTGCTTTCGCCAATGGCAAAGTTGTAGTCCTCCTTATAATTTCCCTTTTTATCCCTCAAGAGGTTGGCAATGGCCCTCACCTTGCCTGTTTCCACTTCCATCAGAACCACCGTGCCATGATCGGCCCCATGCAGTTTCAGCTGCTTGAGAAGTGCATTTTCGGCCACATCCTGGAGGTCCACATCCAGGGTAGAGATGATATCATAACCATCCTCGGGCTCAATTTCGGCGGCATCGTTGATGGGCATCCAATCATCGCCGCGGATCTTCCGCATGAGCTGGTATCCCTCCACCCCTTTCAGTTCATTGTCATAGGCTCCTTCGAGACCCACCACACTCCTGTGATCATCACTCATGGGATAACCTATGGTCCGAAAAGCCAGTAATACATAGGGATTTCTCCTTTTGTTTTGCTGGACATACTGAACACCCCCCTTGAACCTTCCCAACCTGAATATGGGAAACTCCTTCACCTTCTGAAGTTGGGTGTAGGTCACCTCGCGCTTGACCAGGTAGTAACGCTCCCCATCTTCCCTGGCTTTCACCAGTTTGCTTTTATAGGTGGTCCAGGGATCGTCCCGGAACAAATTGGAAAGGGATTTTGAAAGCTCATCCACTCCGGAAACAAAAATATCCCGGGTAAATGATTCCGAACGGAAATCCATCCGGATCTCATAAAAGGGAACCGACACAGCCAGGAGGCGGCCATCGGAAGAGTAAATGTTTCCACGATTGGGTTCAATTACCTCGTGTCGGATGGTGCTGTTCTCTTCCTGTGCCCACTTACCCTTCTCGAAGATCTGGAGTTGAAGGGTCTTGCCAAGGATAAGCAGACCCACAAGCAGGATACCCAGATAAACCAGGGAAGTACGCACCAGTATGTCTCGCTTCAGTGACATCTTATTCTTCGTTCTGTATTAATTTCTTGGGGGGCTCCAGGTTCTCTTCCAGTCCCAGTTCATAGGTATCCACCAGCCTTTTCACCGCCGATTGCTGGCTGATCTGCACCAGCTCCGATGAGGTGGAGATGGATTTGGACCTCATCTCCTTTACATCCCTCTGCAGATGGTTCAGTCGGATTACGGTCTTTTCAGCATGGTTCCTGTTGGCAATGGAGAAGAAGGCAATCAGCACCAGTAAAAGGATAAATCGCGACTGCTTCAATACCGCTTTCCGGGTCAGAACATTTCCATCCACCAGGTCACGAAAAGAGAGACTCTTCTCCTTCTCCTCGATGGACTGGTCAAATTCTACGTTCTTGTTCTCCCTGCTCATGATCCTGTTCTTTCAGCTATCCTCAATTTGGCACTCCTGGCCCTGTTGTTCTCAACAATCTCCTCTTCAGAAGGAGTAATTACGTTCCTGTTCACCAGCTTCCATGGTGTCTGGACATTTCCGTAGAAGTCCTTTTCAATCTTACCCTCCAGGTTCCCCGACCGCATGAAGTTCTTCACCATCCGGTCCTCAATGGAGTGGTAGGTAATAACCACAAGCCGGCCCTCTTCCTTCAGACAGCCGGCCGTTTGCATCAGCATCTCGCCGAGCGACTCCATCTCCCTGTTCACCTCGATCCTCAAAGCCTGGTACACGCGTGCCAGAAATTTGCTCGGCTTGTGCTTCGGAATGAACTGATTCAAGGCCCGTTCAAGGTCCCCCGTTGTATCAATCCTTCTCTCCTGCCTTACATTTACAATGGCAGAGGCCAGTGCACCGGCATTACCCAACTCACCGTAAGCCTTGAAAATTCTTACCAGCTCCTCCCTGGGCAAATCATTCAATAGCTGAGAAGCACTTCTCTGCATACGCACATCCATACGCATATCCAGCATCGCCTCTGATTTAAATGAAAAACCCCTCTCCGCTTGGTCGATTTGATGTGAGGAGATACCCAGGTCAGCCATAATTCCATCTACTTTATCGATGGCATGGTATCTCAGGAAATGTTTTAAGTATCTGAAGTTAGCCCCGACAAAGGTGATTCGTTTGTCATCCGGAACATTGGCCGAGGCATCCTGATCCTGATCAAAAACCACAAGCCTGCCATTTTTACCCAACTTTTTAAGAACTTCAAGAGAGTGACCCCCGCCTCCAAATGTCAGGTCTACGTAGCTGCCCTTTGGTTTGATGAATAATCCGTCAATGCTCTCATGCAACAATGCTGGCTTATGATAGCCCATTATTTTTCCGGTTCGTCAAATAATCCACCCAAAATTTTCTCAGCCATGGATGCAAACTCATCATCCGCTACGCTGACCTTACCATACTGATCCGATGCCCAGATTTCAATCTTTCCAGATTGTCCCGCCAGCACCACCTCATCACCAATCCCGGCATACTCCATTAACCTCTTGGGAAGAAGCATCCTGTTGTTTGCATCCAGTGATACCTCAGCCGTTCCTGAAAAAAACATTCTCAGAAAACGTGCATGCTCCTTGTTGTAGGGGTTGGTTCTGGAGCGTATTATTTTGTTCTGCCGCTCCCATTCCTCCATGGGGTACATGATCAGACAGTTCTCAAACAAATCCCGCTTCAGCACAAAGCCATCCTGAAGGAGCTCTCTGCTCTGCTTCTTGAATGCAGCAGGAAAGGAGAGTCGTCCTTTAGAATCGAGTCTGACCGTATAGTCTCCAATAAATGTAATCATAGTGCTTTCACGGGTTTGAGCGTAAAAATAGAACTTTTTCACCACTTTGCACCATTTCACCCCACTTTTTCCCACTTTGTTAATAAGTTATCTTTTAATACTTTTGTGTTTGTACTATGGCGGGATAGCGCCAGAATCGAGATTCAATGGACGAAGCAACTCATAAAAAAAACTTTAAACCCATCAATATCAGGGACTTATTCATAGATAAAAATCCCAAACTGGCGCGCTGGATTCCAGGCTTCGTTTACCGGCAATTATCACGCATGCTCCGGATAGATTTCATGAATGATCCCATTCTTTACAACCATGGCTACAAAAAAGATGTGGGTTTTGCCCGGGCTTCCATCGACGCCTTCAATGTAAGCCTGGAGGTAAGGGGGAGGGAACACTTGCCCAAAGAAGGGCGCTTTATCTTTGTAGCCAATCACCCCCTGGGAGGATTTGATGGCATGATGATTATCAGTGAGTTATCACGAAGTTTTCCCCGCCTGAAAGTGCTGGTGAATGACCTGCTTACCAATGTGAAAAACATGGATGGGATCTTTGTGCCTATCAACAAGCACGGGGCCCAGGCCATGGACAATGTGCGCCGGATCAATGCCATTTTTGAGTCCGACGAACAAGTGATGTCCTTCCCTGCAGGACTGGTCTCCCGAAGAAAAAAAGGAGTGATCCGGGATGTACCCTGGCAGAAAAGCTTCATTTCAAAAGCCAAACAGACCGAAAGGGACATCATCCCCATCCATGTTACCGGAAGATGCTCCAATTTCTTCTACAACCTGGCAAAAACCAGGAAGTTCCTGGGAATCAAGACCAACATTGAGATGTTCTTCCTGCCCAATGAGTCCTATAAGCACCGAAACAAACATTTTGTGATTACCTTCGGAAAACCGATTCCCTACCAGACTTTCGATAAGCGTTTTACCCCGGTTCAATGGGCTTCGCATGTACAGGATTATACCTACTCCATGGTGGAATCCCCTGATGGTGAATTCACATACTTAAACAACCCATCCTGACACTCATGACCATGAAAAATATTATACCCCCGGTTCACCTGCAAGTCCTAAAGGACGAGCTGTCTACGGACAAGTTCATCAGAAAAACAAACAAAGGCGGGAACAAAATCTATATTATAAATGCTGAAAATTCACCCAATGTCATGCGTGAAATCGGGCGTCTCAGGGAGCTCTCCTTCCGCAATGCAGGGGGTGGAACCGGTCTGGAGTGTGACCTTGACGAATACGATACCGGTCAGGATGCTTACCAGCAATTGATAGTCTGGGATCCCGATGATGAAACGATCCTTGGTGGCTACCGCTACCATATCTGTGATCAGAATATGAGTGTTGTGGATGGAAAGGTGAAACTGGCCACCTCCAAGTTATTCGATTTTTCAGAGGAATTCATCAGCGACTACCTTCCCCACATGATCGAATTGGGTCGCTCCTTCGTGCAACCCAAATACCAGAGCACGGCCCTCAGAAGGAAGGGGCTCTATGCACTTGATAATCTCTGGGACGGACTGGGTGCCCTGGTGCTTGACCATCCCAGCAAAAAATATATGTTCGGGAAGGTAACCATGTATCTTCACTACCACCAAATGGCCAGGGATATGATCCTCTTCTTCCTAAACAAGCATTTTCCCGACCGGGAAGGTTTGGTTACCCCCAAAGAACCGCTGAAAATGGCCACTGACAGAGCCAAACTGACCGCCATATTTACCGGGGAAGGATATGAAGAAGACTATAAGATTCTTTCCAAGGAAGTAAGAGCCTGTGGCGAAAACATTCCACCCCTGATCAATGCCTATATGAACCTGAGTCCTTCCATGAGAACTTTTGGGACGGTTTTGAACAAGGGTTTTGGAGATGTGGAGGAGACAGGTATCATGATCACTCTAAATGATCTCTACAAGGCAAAAGTAGAGAGGCATGTTCTGAACTATGTACCCAAGCAGTTACAAAGGATTAAGAACATGCGGCGGCGCGACCTGAAGATCCAGAAACTGATTAAACGTTTTCAATTCACAAAAAGAAGCTAACCGAGCTTTGCGAGCTCAGCGTAGCTAGTACGCCCTTGTATTGATCCCGTGTATGTAGTTCAGGAATGAATTGCTGACCACCTTATTTCCTCCCGGTGTAGGGTAGTCGCCTGTGAAATACCAGTCGCCCAGATCGTCGGGTACCGCCTTATGCAAATTTTCAATGCTCTGGTAGACTATCTTTACCTCGGCTTTCACATCCGAATCGGTGAGCATCTCTGAAATCTTCTGGCTGATCTGCTCCGGTGTAAAGGGCTTGTAGATATCCTTCACATAGTTCACAAACTCCTCTTTGGGAAGGTCCTTCTGAGCAGAACACTTTTTATATACTCCGTTGATAACATGTTGCATCTCATTTTCCTTGATAAGCTCTATGGCTGCCTGGAAGGCAATGAAATCGCTAAGTTTGGCCATATCGATCCCGTAGCAATCGGGATATCTGATCTGCGGGGAGGAGGATACCACCACAATCCTTTTGGGGCCAAGCCTGTCAAGGATCTTTATAATACTCTGCTTCAGGGTGGTGCCCCTAACTATGCTGTCGTCGATGATCACCAGGTTATCCACGCCCGCACGAATGGTGCCATAAGTAATATCGTATACATGGCTCACCATGTCCTTGCGTCCTTTGTCCTGTGAAATAAAGGTGCGTAGTTTCAGGTCCTTTATGGCCACTTTTTCAATGCGGGCCCGCTCGGTCATAATCTTCAACACCTCCTCCTGATCGCAATTCCCATTCAGCTCCCTGAGCTTCTTCCATTTGCGCTCTACCATGTGGTCCTCTACTCCCTTGACCATCCCATAGAAAGCAGATTCGGCTGTATTGGGGATGAAAGAGAATACTGTATTCTGCACCTCCTGGTCAACGGCATCCAGGATAGCGGGGACGAGCAATTCGCCCAATTTTTTTCTTTCTCTGTAGATCTCCCGGTCGCTACCCCTGGAGAAATAGATTCGCTCGAAGGAACACGATTTCTTCTCCTGCTCCTCCCTGATCCGATCGATGGAAATTTTCCCATTCCTTTTCACTACCAGGGCGTGTCCGGGAGGCAGTTCTCTAACCTTATCAAATTCCACATTCATGGCAGTCTGGATCGCAGGACGTTCCGAGGTGACAATGACAATCTCATCATTGTGGTAATAGAAAGCCGGTCTGATTCCCCAGGGATCGCGCATGGCGAAAACATCTCCGTGGCCCATCATTCCGGCCACTGTATAGCCCCCATCCCACCTTTTGCTGGCACCCTCCAGAATGCCTGCCACATCCATGTTCTTCCCTATCCGGTCGGTGATATCCCGGTTGGTAAATCCCTGGGATTTATACTTGTCAAATAAGCTCTGATTCTCATTATCCAGATAGTGACCCACCTTTTCCAGCATGGTCACCGTATCGGAATATTCTTTGGGATACTGGCCCAGACCCACGAGGGTGTCGAATAACTCATCCACGTTGGTCAGGTTGAAGTTCCCGGCCATCACAAGGTTCCTGGTCCGCCAGTTGTTCTGACGCATCACCGGATGGAGGTTGTTCGTGCTGTTGGATCCAAAGGTACCATATCGGAGGTGTCCCAGGTAGGCCTCGCCTGCAAAAAGGAGGTTTTGCTTGGCCCATTGAGGATCGTTAAAAGCATCCATGCTAAGCTTCTCTGCCTCCTCCCACCTTGTGTAAATTCGTTTAAAGATCGCGTTGATGGCGTCTGAGCCGGTCTCTCTATCCCTGCTAAAATATTTCCGTCCCGGAGGGGTGTCGAGTTTCAGGCTGACCAGCCCTGCGCCGTCCTGTCCCCGGTTTCGTTGCTTTTCCATTAGCAGATACAACTTTTCAAGTCCATATCTCCAGGAACCGTATTTTAGTTGATAATATTCCAGAGGTTTAAGCAAGCGGACCAATGCAATGCCACACTTGTGTTTCACTTCGTCAGTCATACATCCTTTCTGCTAGTCAGCATTCTTTGGATTTATAAAATCATCCACTATGAAAGGATTTGGGAAATTCCTCTCTATCTTGTCAATCAATTTCAGAGCCTCGCTCTTGGTCCGGCAGTCTCCTACATAAATTTTAAAAAAGGGTTCAGAATAACTGTTATAAGCGTCGATGCCGGGATAGAGTGTAAGGAACCTGGCCTTGATGCGCTGCTGTTCCTCTTTGGCTCCCACTCCGCTCTCGGAGTAGATCCTGATCCGGTAGCCCGGGATGCCAGAGGTCATTTTGTTGCTGTTGAGCAATTTATAATAATTGGTCACCAGGAGGCTGTCCATCTCCAGCGAGATTCTGTTGTTGCGCCCGGAGGACTCCTGCAGGGTCTTTAGGATATCCCCGCCTGAACCTGTCTGCCCCGGTTGTGCCATGGCCACCGTTGCGGTACACAGGCTTGCAAGAACAATTGATAAGAATCTTGTCATCCGGCTATTTTGAGTGACAAAATTAATCAAATTTGTATTCTCTTTGACATACAATTGATAATTTGATTACATTCACCTGATGCAGCCGCAATCGCATAAGAAACAGCGCCGAAGGGAGGTGTGGCTTGGATTGATCACCCTGCTGGCTGCATTCTCTTATGTGGCTTCTTTGCTCCTCGATTTCAATTTTGTGAGTCCCTATGCCACCCTTCAGGAGGACCTGGTCTACCTATCCAACCATCTGCAAAATCATCAGATCAGTGTCTGGGCGTGGTTGATTACTGCCTTCATGACCTTTGTGGCCATCCCGTTTTACCTGCTTCTTTTTCACAGGAGAATCAAGGTACTGCCCTATCTGAATGCTTTGATGCTGCTGGGTGCATCGGTTGGATTCCTGATGATGGGACTGACCGGACTCGGATTGTTCCACGACCTCACCGCCGCTGTGCAAAAGGGGATCGAACTGGCCGATGAACAAACCCGGCTGGACCTGCTCTCCATGTTCAACGATGAACAATTCTACAGGCGCGTTGGAAGCAGCTTTCTGGGTACCTTTGTTTTTGGACTGGGCCTCACCAAGTTCTGGCTCAGGAGATATCCCCTGGTCTCCTCCATACTTCTGTTCCTGTCCGGACCCACTATGATCTATTTTAACTGGACCGATCCTGAACACATCATCAGGACCGCTGCCATGGCCGGCATCGTGATTGGGATGACCATCTTCTGTGTAAGACTCATCAACAAGGGGATGTAAAAGGACTGCCCTGCAG
>SPBY01000715.1 GCA_004525825.1 Bacteroidia bacterium | reverse complement strand
GGGAATCAGGAGGCCATAAGTTTTATACACATATCGGACTCTATGCATTCCGACGAGAGGTGCTGGAGGAGGTGGTGAAGTTGCCTCCCACTCTCCTGGAACAGGCCGAATCGCTGGAACAACTGCGATGGATGGAACATGGAATCTCTATCCGTACAGCGGTGACCACATTGCCTTCACTGGGGGTCGATACCCCGGAAGACCTGGAGAAAATCAGAAAAGATAAGCAGTTCTGAACCAGGCCCTTGAAGCCCTATTCATAATGCAATGTCCTCGCTGGATTAGAATTTGCCGCCCGCCAGGCAAGCAAGGTCACCGTAAACAGAGCAATAATCATGGCTGTACAAGCAGCTACCAGATAGATCCATGGCTGGAATCCAATATTAAAAGGAAATCCCTGCAGCCAGGTCTGCATAAACAGGTAAGCTGCAATCCAAGCCAGCAGTACCGATATGCTCATAAGCAGAATTATCTCCCGGGAGACTACCAGCATCACCTCCCCAATGGTGGCCCCCATGGCCTTTCGGATCCCAATTTCCCTGGTACGTCGCTTGGTATTGTGGAGGGTCAGTCCAAACAGGCCCAGGCATGCAATAAAGGTGGCCAGAATGGAAAACAACAGGGATAAACGGCCGGTCCGCCGCTCCTCATTATAGTAGTTATCCAGCTCCTCGTCCAGGAAAAAAAACTGGAAGGGAGCCTCCCCGGTCATCTGCATCCATATCTGCTTTATCTGGTTCAGGGTGATGGCAACTCCTTCTCCAGCCGCCCCAAGCCTGATGGTGATGATCTGAGACCCGTAAACGAAATTATCCTTTTTGTACCTCATCATATAAGGCCCGACAGCATCCCTCAAAGTGCCGTGATGAAAATCTTTCACGACCCCAATTACATGCAGCCGGTTGGTATCCCCCTCAACATTCGACTCCAGGATCACAGCGCTGAAAGGATCATCTATTCCGAACTCTTCTACAGCTGCTTGGTTGATTAATATGGCTGAACTATCTGAGGATACATAGGGATCGAAGAAGCGGCTATAGGTATCGGCCAGACCGAAGTTGTAGGTTCTCATGAATTCATGATCCACAAAATTGGTGGCAAACAAGAAGTTCTGGGATGCCTCTCTGCCCTGGATCATATAGGACTCGGTGCTGTTATTAAAACCGAGGTAGGTCGTGGAACTGGAGGCCGAGACCACGCCCGGAATTTTTTCGATTTCGCGGCAAAAGACCTGTACACCTGTCTTCAAGGGATGGGTTCTTTGCAAAACCACCATTTGCTCCTTGTCAAAACCGAGATCCTTGTTGAGCATGAATTTGAGCTGGTATGAAACAATCAAGGTGCCCACAATGATGCCTACTGAGATAGTAAACTGGATGATTACAAGGATTCGCCTGAGCATCCCGGTTCCCCATTTTCCTTTGCTGTCCCCCTTGATCCCCTCAATGGGCTTGAACCGCGAAATGTAAAAGGCTGGATAGGCTCCGCTGATCAGTCCAACCATGAGTGTTAGCAGCAATACCAGAGGTGGAAAATAGCCATATTTCATCGATTCTATCCTGAGGTTAAGGTCCATGGCATGGTTGAACCATGGCATGGAAAGTTCTACCAGTATCAGGGCAATGGCCAGGGCAATGAAACTTAGAATCACCGACTCGGTCAGGAACTGATTCACCAGCAGTGATCGCTTAGAGCCGGCCGCTTTTCTAAGACCGATCTCCCTGGCCCGGGAGGCTGCCCTGGCGGTGGAGAGGTTCATGAAATTGATGGAGGCGATCACCAGAATAAAAAGAGCCACCAGTCCAAAAATGTGGATATAGAGCCGGTCGTTTACCGGCCTGAAACAAGCATCCATTCCCACTTCTATGTCGGGTTGCAGGTGAATCTTTAGGAGGGGCTGCAGATAGACTCCGTACTTGTTCCCTGCTTCGACCCACTCTTCAGGTCCCACCCCAAGAACCGTCCTCAGCTCAGGGCGAATGTGCTTAATCAGCACCTTCGCCATTTCCTTTTCAACCTCTTCCGGATCGGAT
>SPBY01000264.1 GCA_004525825.1 Bacteroidia bacterium | reverse complement strand
GGGAGGGATCGCTCATGAGGTGGGCCTGGAATTTCATACCTGGATTTCCACCATGATACAGGGAAAAAACCCGAAACTTCCCCCGGAACTGTATGCACTCAACGGATTGGGCGAATCGGCCTGGGACAAACCGGCCTATGCAGATTACTATAAATTTCTCTGTCCCAGTCGTGACGAAGTCTACAACTTCCTGGAGGAACTCTACGGACAAATTGCCGACCTGGAGGAGGTGGATGGCATCCACCTGGATTATATACGCTTCCCGGATGTGATCCTGGCCAGGGGACTGTGGGAGAAATATGGCCTGGTAATGGACCGTGAGTATCCCCAATACGACTATTGTTACTGCGACCATTGTGTGAAAGGATTTATGGAGCAAAGCGGGATAGATATACGATCGGTGGAAGATCCTTCCCAGGTGGAGGAATGGAAACAGTACCGGTACGATTTGATCACCGGGATCGTTTACCGGCTCTCGGAGATGGTCCATTCCAAAGGCAAAGAGATCAATGCCGCCGTCTTCCCCGGTCCCAATTCAGTGGCCCGGAAGATCGTCCGGCAGGAGTGGGACAAATGGAACGTGGATGCCTTCTATCCCATGAATTACAACGATTTTTACCTGGAGGGCACCCGCTGGATCGGGGAGGTCACCCTGGAGGGGGTTACAGCTCTTGATCACCGAAAGCCCTTATACAGCGGATTGTTTATCTGCCCGAGACCGGAGACGAAAGGCCAGGAAGCTGATCCCGAGAACCACGGACTTCTTCCGGAAGAACTGGAGGACGCCATCCGTGAATCCATGGAGAACGGGGCAGCAGGAATTTGTCTGTTTACCCCGGGAAGGATGACAGAAGCGCACTGGGAGGTGCTTGAAAAAGCCATCCGTAAGGACTACACCAAAGACTAAGCTTCAGGCTCTTTGCTCTATTTTAACTTAATGGTTTCAATGGCATGGTGTTTCAGCGAAAGCTCCACCTGGTCTTTCAGCAGTGGGATCTCCCGGGTCTCCTCTTCGATCAGGTTGGTCAAAGATGCTTCCCCGAAGCGGAACCCGTGTTTCAGCCGGACTCTCTGATCTTCCTCCGTCAGATTGTACATCCGGACAATCACCCCCTGGTCGTCCTCTGCCTTCTTGATGGCGGAGATGATCACTCCTTCTCCGTCCAGCGAGAAGAAAGAGTTTTCCTCGGGCAGACCGGCTCCTTTGTAGGGAACCGGGTTCACCACGGAAAAGAGCTTCTCATTGGCCTGTTTGCCATGCCTGTAGCCATGGATCCATCCGGGTTCATGTGAACTCAGTGAGAAAGAGAAGGTGTGATTGCCGGTCTGCAGATACTGATTCCCTTCCCAGTGACAACTTTGCCTCGAGGCCAGCAGCAGTGGCTGGAGCATAATCCCCTGAGCAGGAGAATCGGTGGGATCCAGGTAGTCGGCAACCGCCACAGAAGAACTGAGCGTGACACCGGCACGGTCATCGGAGGCTCCGATCCAGTTTTCGATCCCCCTGGGGTGGAGGTCCCTGGCGGGGACCTGGTAGCGCTCTCCGGCTGCTCCTTCCATCTCATCTTTTCCCACTTCCACCACGCCGAAGGGAACTTCGTAGGCCACCACTCCGTCCTTCATATCCAGGGGCAGGGCCATTCGGAATTCCCGGTAAAGTACCCCTTCCCAATTCAAAAGGGCGATTTCAAAATCGATCCGCTTCAGCTGGTGGTGCAGGATCACTTTCTGTTCTACTGTGGCATGGGGCACTTTGGACCGGCGCGACCAGGCGGTGAAAAGCGTTCCCGATTCCACCGGCTCCCAATTTGCGGGGGAATCTCCGCTCTTTCCGAATCCCTCCATACTGGTTGGCTGGATCTTGTCAAACTCTCCCGCACCGTTCCCTTCCGATCGCAGGGTAAACACCTCGCCTGCGGCGAATTTATTCGCATCGACCAGCTCCTTCTCCAGCTCCTTATCATAGATGCTTTGCAGTCCACCTGCTCCCAGTTCGATGCGATAGAAGCGGTTTTCCAGGGTGGGGGTGGGGTCTGCATTCCTCGGCGCGTCTGAAGCCTTGATATAGAAGGTCCTGTAGCCCACCGAAGGAACACTCCGGGCCAGGAAGCTGATACGGGCATGTTGTATGGATCCGTCCGGATGTTCCTGTTCCACCTTATACTGCGAGGGGACCGTCTTCCCTTCAGCATCCGATACGGAAAGGGAAACAGCAAGGCCTTCATCCAGGCTGAGCTCAGTCTCCACCAGGTCGCTTCTTTCCCAGTTCAGGCTGTTGAACACTACCACGGGTATTCCCTTCTTTCCATCTGTTTTGATTTGGGAAGCAATGGATCGGGTGGAGTTCTCCAGGATCCGGGATGCCTCGTTGAGTGCAAATTCGTATTTCCTGTGGAAGAGATCGTCAGTGATCTGCCCGTTCTTGCCTCCCCACCCGTGATCGGGATAGATCTTAGCTTCCCAGGCCTCGCGGAATTTCTGCTCAGGGTAGGCGGCCGGCGATTGCCTGGTAAGGGCATCGATGGTGGCAAACTTCTCGGCCATGGTCAGCAGGATATCCCCCTGCCGGCTTGCTTTCAGGGCCTTCTGGTGCCCCGGTCCGTGTATGTATAGCCAGAGGGCCGGACGTTCTCCCAGGATGGAGGGCAGGGCACTGGCCTTCGCGGTGAATGATTCAAAGAAGCGGGGGGCCGTGACCACCCTGATCCTGGGCAGCTTCACGGAGATGGACCGGCCATTTTCGTCACTTAACTCAGAGAGGCTCTCCCAGTCCCGGATGAGCTCTGAATAGTCTATGGCCGGACTCATGTCCCAGTCCGATAAGAGCGGGATGACCTGACCGGAGGCATCCGGGGGAAAGTATTTTTCCCATACCAGGGAACTCGCTGCCAGGTACTCTGCAGCAGCAAAGAATTCTTTCTGGAGCGAACCAAAGGCTTCGGCATAATGTCCCGGAGAGTAGGCGGTCACATAGGAGCTATCGGGACTGTACCAGCGAAAGATCCCTTTTTCATGCCTGCTGATCATCATATAAGGACTTCCCGATTTACTCAGGATCTGGGGCATCTGCAGGGTCCGTCCGGGTACATCCATGTTCCAGTAGGTATTGGCCTCATAGCCAAATTCATCCTTCAGCCATTTGCGGCCCAGGTAGAACTGTCTCACCAGCGATTCTCCGGAATACATTTCCTCGTAAGGCTGGGTGAAACTGGAACCGCAGGAGATCTTTCCTTCCTTCATCAGCCGACCGATCTCTTCTTTCTTTTCTGGATGCCTTTCGATAAATTCCCGGATCATCAGAGCATCCTCAATATCAAAGCGGTAGGCCGGATTATCCCCTGCCTGTTCCATCAGAGGGGCAATCAGCATGGTATCACGCTCCAGGATACATTTTTCCGGGCTGTCCATCCAGGCGATATCCTGGTGCGAAGAATTCATAAGATAGATCTCCCCACGGCCCATGGGGGATGCGTTCAGGGCCAGCAGGCTGTTAATGGTGCGGGGTATGTAAACCCGGTGTCCGGATGCTGTGAACTGGCCAGGACCCGTCTTCAGTTCATTGATCAGTCCGACGCGGGACTGCATTTTCCGGATCAATGTATCTTTCCTCAGACCGGGAAGATGGAGCAGTTCTCCGTATTCGTCCCCGATCCACAGGGCCTGTGTCTGGTCTTGATTCTGACGGGAAATCCGGGCTGAGGCCACACCATCCTTTCCCTCCAGCAGGAAATCTCCCTTTACCTCACCCCACCGGTAGGATAGCTTCCTGCCGGAAAAATGGACCGGGGCGCTCAGGTTTAAATGCTGCATCCCCTGCTCCTCTGTTCCGTGGATTTCCAGCCAGGCTTCCATAGTGGCTGCATGTTTCAGGTACTCCACTGCATCATCGGCCTTGTAAACGATGATCCATGTGTTATCTCCCGCGGCTTCTCCCACGATGCGGATCTGCAGGGCCGCTCCCGGCTTCAGCCAGGAACCTGGTACCCAGAGGCTCATGTAACCGTGATTGTCCTCATGCTGGTCGCTACCAAAATAGTGAAAGCCCAGTTCAGCCCCGTCCGGGTGGGACAGGGTCCAGGATTTATTCAGGCTCGAATGGATCGTAAAGCGCTTCACTCCATCCACGAATACCTCATAGGCCAGGCTTTTCTCCGTGCGATCATTGGCTGCCAGCCAGACAAAACGGGCGCCACCGGAAACATCATAGTTTTCGGGGATGGCCTGGGTCTCCCATTCCAGGGCCATGATTCCACTGGTGGCCCGGGTAATCAGCCCCTCCTGTATATCGTTTCGCAAACTGTGGTAGCTGATGGTAGAGGTGCACTGGCTAGTAGCATATCCTTCGAAGCTTCCCTGGATGGATTTGTAAAACTCATACTGCCGGGTGAGCGGATCTTCGCCCCACACCATCGTGGATACCCATAGCATGGAGAGGCTGAGCAGCAGACAATGGAATCTTTTCATAGCTTTTGCGTTTAGAATTCAAGATAGCCGAAGAAATCCGGTTGATGAAAGTCGGGTCGGGGCAGATCAACAGGAGCCCAGGTGAGCCAGTGAGGGTGGGACGTATTATCCGCACATTTATAAAGGTTTGCCCGCCAGATCGTACCTGATTCGGGAATGGGAAAATCACGGTAGGAGCCAAGAATAGCAAAGGGGATCCTGTATTCCACGCACCAGGTGGTTTCCTCTTCGATCTCAGGATCTACAATCCCGGGCAGACTATGAGCTACCTCCACCTGCAGATAATCCGCTTCAGCTATTGGAAGCTGGTTGGTCCTTGGGGCCGTCTGATGATGGAAGAGCATGGTCCCCCCGCAATTCATTTCCAGGTTAAAATAGCCCTTGGCGCTATTCTCTTCCGGACTGAAAAAGAATTCCACGCAACTGTCTGTATAGACAGGATCCTGGTGCTGGGTGTGTACTGACTTAACAAATTTATCCTTCACCCTGAATATTACATAAATGGCCGAATTGTCATAGGCGATTTTTGCTTCTGTAAACGGGAAATGCTCAGGCCTTTCCCCCATGAAATGTGTCAGCTGAATCGACTTGATCCCGGTCCATGGAGCTTTCTCCCATACAGCATTGATTTCTGGCCTTTCCTTGAGCCTGATCACCTGATATCTGGAGCCTTCTTCTACTTCTTCTACAGGTTTACAGCCAGCAATAATACAGCTTAGAAAAGGCAAAGGATGAATGGTGTTTTCATAATGTTTGGCAAATTCGTTAATATCCATTTATTATTCAGGCCATGCCAGGTCAAAACCCTGATCACCCAGCAGATCCTGAAATTCGGAAAGCAACTTCCGGGAGTTCCTGACCTG
>SPBY01000026.1 GCA_004525825.1 Bacteroidia bacterium | reverse complement strand
TGTTTCTCACCCCTGTTATTGATCAGTTCCTGAGGATAATTAAAATTCAAAGTATACCTTTGCGTTTCGTTTCACATTTTGTACTGATGAACCTGGCCCTTCTGGCTGGTTTTTTTAAGTTTTTGGGAGGAATAAAAGACAATGTCTGGCAACCAACTAGCAGAAACCGGGGTTAAACTCAATTCCATTGAGGAAGCACTGGAGGATATTAAAAACGGTAGGATCATTATCGTTGTAGATGATGAAGACAGGGAAAATGAAGGGGATTTCATCTGCGCAGCAGAATTGGTGACTCCTGAAACCGTGAACTTCATGGCCACCCATGGAAAAGGTCTGATCTGTGCTTCGCTCACTGAAGAGCGGTGTGGCGAATTGGAACTTCCCATGATGGTCAGCCACAACACCAGCAGTCACGCTACTGCCTTTACTGTATCGGTGGACCTGATCGGACATGGCACCACCACTGGTATTTCGGCTTCTGACCGTGCTAAAACCCTCAGGGCCCTGGTGGACCCAATGACACGCCCTGACGATCTGGCCCGGCCAGGTCATATTTTCCCGCTGAAATCAAAAAAGCAGGGGGTACTCAGACGTGCGGGACATACCGAGGCAGCCGTGGATCTGGCTGTCCTTGCCGGTCTCAAACCCGGAGGAGTACTGGTGGAGATCATGAATGAAGATGGAAGCATGGCCCGTCTTCCCGAATTGCTCAACCTGGCCCGTGAACTGAATCTGAAGATCATTACCATCAAGGACCTGATCGCCTACAGGTTGAATTCGGACAGCATCCTGCTGAAAGGAACCGAGGTTCATCTTCCCACCGAATATGGAGATTTTAAACTGATCCCATTCATACAGATATCCAATGGCCTGGAGCACGTCGCACTGGTGAAAGGAGAATGGAATTCCAATGAAAGCGTTCTGGTCAGGGTTCACTCCTCCTGCGTGACCGGGGATATATTCGGCAGTTTCAGGTGCGATTGCGGCGACCAGCTGCATGAAGCCATGCGGATGGTTCAGAAACAGGGGAAGGGTGTGATCATATACCTGAACCAGGAAGGTCGGGGTATTGGCCTATACAATAAAATGAAAGCATACAAGCTCCAGGAAGAGGGTCGCGACACTGTGGAGGCCAACGTGGAACTTGGATTTAAGGAGGATGAACGTGATTATGGGGTGGGTGCTGGGATGCTTTATTCCCTGGGTATCAAGCAAATCAGGTTAATCACCAACAACCCTGTAAAGAAGGCTGGACTGGAAGGCTATGGAATGACTATTGTAGAGATCATTCCGCTTGAGTTTGCACCCAACAAACACAACCAGAATTACCTGGAGACCAAGCGTGACAAAATGGGTCACTTCCTGAACATTGCGCATTATGAGAATCCCCGGAATGATGGAGATTAATTCGATTCGCATTGTGTATATGGGAAGTCCCGAATTTGCGGTGCGTCCCCTTCAGAAGCTCCTCGAAACTGGCTACCAGGTAGTAGGGGTCATCACGGCCCCTGACAGACCAGCCGGCCGGGGAAAGAAGATCAGGCGTTCAGCGGTAAAAGACTTCCTGATTCAACATTCATATGACATACCGGTTCTCCAACCTGAAAATCTCAAGGACCCTGCATTTGTTAAAGAGCTGCAGGAACTGAATCCGGACCTGCAGGTGGTGGTGGCCTTCAGGATGCTTCCCAGGGTGGTGTGGAGCATTCCTTCCCTGGGTACCATTAACCTGCACGCATCCCTGCTTCCTCAATACCGCGGGGCCGCTCCCATCAATCACGCCATCATCAACGGAGAACGGGAGACAGGAGTCACCACATTCTTAATTGATGAACAGATCGATACCGGCAACATACTGCTCCAGGAGCCTACAGCCATTGATGAGCAGGAAACTGCCGGAGAACTTCGTGACAGGCTGATGGAAATCGGGGCCTCTTTGCTGCTTGAAACAGTCCGCCAAATGTCAGAAGGCAACCTGAAGGCCAAATCGCAGGATGGATACTCGGATCCAATGGTCCTCCTGAAAAAAGCACCCAAAATATTCAAAGAGGATTGCCGCATCCACTGGAATCTTCCGGGAAGGGATGTAAATAACCTGATTCGCGGCCTGAGTCCTTACCCTGGCGCATTCACCTATCTTTCCAGAAATGAGGAAGAAGCTCTTCTCTGTAAAATCTATTCTGCCACTTTTGAAGCTCTTCCTCATACGGATCCTCCCGGTTCCATCCATACCGATGGCAAACGCAGGCTTGAAGTGGCCGTGAAGGACGGTGTTTTAGATATTCAGACCATTCAACTGGAGGGGAAACGAAAAATGGATGCCAGGGATTTCCTGGCCGGCTTCAGCTTTAGCAGCGGACAGTCCCGGTTTTCCTGAGATGTTTCAGATTCAGTTCAATTCCTTCCGTCAGGTGGTAATAGAGTCTGAGTGCATTGATAAACTGGAGTTGGTAGGAACGGGAGTACCTCCCCGATACAAAAAACTCGAAATTATAGTCTTCAATCTCTCCCATGGTGATCTCCTGGGGCACCAGGTCTTCAAAATAATCGAAGAATCGCCTGACCATGAACAGGTAACTCTTTCGACTTTTCTCCGAATAGCCCTCTTTTTCAAGTTGCTGTGCATAGAATTCCAGGTTCGCCCCTTCTCTCTTCTGCCCGTGTCTGAACAGGGAAGAGATGGATTGCCACCACTCAGGAGATTGCTTTTTGTGTGATTTTTCCCCGAAAAATTCAATACGTGTCTGCCTGCCATCAGGCGGCAGAATTAATCTGCCAGGATATGCTTCAGCTTCAGCCATGGTACAGTTTTCCTATAAATTTACGATACAGGATACCCAATGTAAAGTTTTGACTGTCAAAATGATTAACATGTTTTGAACAGTGTCTGTAAAATGAATATCTTTGGACCTGGAATAAGCAAAAACTTTCAAGAAGATGAAAATCGGAACCATCATATTTATCGCTATTGCCATGGCTTTCACAGGATGCGGAGCCTCATCTTCCTCAACAGAGAGCGGACAAAAAATCTCTAAGCAGGATAAGAAAGCAGCAGGTTTTGAAAAATTTGCCAAGCTGATAGAAAGCGGATCTTATCAGTTCGTGGTCAGGTCAGCCACACCCACTGGTGGAAAAACCATCCAGATAACTTCCGAATACACCCTGGAGGCCAGGGAAGGCACTTATGAAGCCCACCTGCCCTATTTCGGCAGGGTCTACTCGGCAAGCTATGGCGGAGACGGTGGTATCGAATTCAAGGGTGAACCTGAGAATCTAAAGCTTACAAGGAATGAAAAGCTTTACACCATTTCAGTAAACTTTCTTATCAGGGGTGACAATGATCAGTACACCATCAGTCTGGAAATAAGCTCTTCGGGATACGGATCCCTGGGGATTAACAGTCAGAAACGAGCAAACATCTCTTATTACGGACAAGCTTCTGAATTAAAGCCCTAGTGCTCGAACCTGAACTGCATCTCCTCCTCTTCATACTCTTGAGGGGTGGGCTCCAGTTTAAATACCGGCTCTCTTTTCTTCCTGCGAAGATAGATCTCTGAACCTTCCAGGGGCTGTTCGCCTTCAGCCATGTGGTTTTTGCTGTAGAGGTGTTTCAGCTTGACCCCGTAAATCTGGGAAATATGATACATGGTCTGTCCCTCTTCCACCACATGAATCTCATTGCCTCTGGCGGCCTTGCTTCGTTTGGGCTGTAGGTAAATGATGGAACCCGACTCAAGGTACATTCCTTTGTACAGATTGTTGTATCGATAGATCTCATTCTTATAAAGTCCAAGTTCTGCCCTGAGCGATTCAGGGGTATCTCCTGGTTCTGTTAGAATATATTCAATGTTGTTGTTCAGCAGGATGTTTCGGGTGATCTGATTTTCGTAGTCCTCAGGAATACCCAGAGAGTCGATGTACTCTTCCAGATCCCCCTCCAACACCAGCAGGTCGTACCGGAAGAGTTCATTTTCCTCTATGATCCTGATCAGGAGGGAGGCATAGTTGTTGGCTGTGGCATAACCCGCTTTCTGTAAACCTTTTGCCCACCCCCTGTAATCGTGTGGATTCAATTCAAACAGAAAATCATACCTCTCCTTGGAGGTCAGGAATTGAGAGTGGTCCTTGTAGGATTCATAGGCCGAAGCATAGGACCGGAAACACTCATTACGTTTATCATCATCTTGATAGACCTTCTTTCCCTCCCAATCGTGACACTTGATCCCAAAATGATTGTTACCCTTTACAGCCAGGGTGCTGTTTCCATTGTTGGATTCAAGACATCCCTGGGCGAGCGTGATGCTGGCGGGAATCCCCACCCTCAACATTTCACGCATGGCCAGCTCCGAAAAGGTAGTGATGTACTCATCCCTGCTTAGTTTTTGCTGCCCATAAATGAGGACAAGGTGTAGCGGCAGGAGCAACAACAGAAGCATGCTTAGCCTTATCACTGCTCTATGGGTCAGTTTCTGCAAGATCATTTGATCGTTCGGAGATTTGTTTGATAAAAATAGAGATATGGCCCTCTGTTCCTTCGGAGAGTTTTGAACATTGCCTTTTTCCTTAACGTCCGTTAATAACAAAATCTTGTGCCGGACATTAAATCAGTAATTTTATATGAAAACCATACGGGCATGAAACAGCGGGCATATACGGTCAGACTATTTGAATATAATCGGCCTGATGATTTACCTGAAGAACAGCAAAAACTCATACAAAGAGCCAAGGAAGCTGCCAGGAATGCTTACGCCCCCTATTCAAATTATTATGTAGGCGCTGCCGCACTTCTGGCCAATGGAGAAACCATTGTGGGAAACAATCAGGAAAATGCAGCTTACCCCTCAGGCCTTTGTGCAGAACGGGTAGCTATTTTTTACGCTGGAGCACGGTATCCGGGGGTTCCTGTTAAATCCATTGCCATTGCTGCCATGCGTGAGGACTCCTTCCAGGAAGAGCCGGTGGCACCCTGCGGCGGATGCCGTCAGGTCCTGTATGAAAAAGAAACACAGGGGAAAGCCCCCATGGAAGTAATCCTTTACGGAAGCAATAAGATACAGGTGATCAAACAAGTGTCCGATCTGCTGCCACTCCCGTTTAAGCTTGAGAGCCTATAACATCCTTTTTTCTGAAGAATACGGGGAAAATGTCCATTTTCGGGTAGGGCGCCAGCACTTCCACCCTCTCGCCCTTCACCGGATGGATGAAGGATATCTTCCGGGCATGCAGACTGATGCCCCCGTTCTTGTTGGTTCTTTTGGCCCCGTACTTTCTGTCTCCTTTAATCACACTACCGATGCCAGCCAGCTGGGCCCTGATCTGGTGATGTCTGCCTGTCTCCAGCGTAATCTCCAGTAAATGATAATGGTCAGAGGATGCCAGTTTGTGGTAGTGAAGAACGGCCTTCTTAGAATCGGGAACCTCATTGGGATGAATATAACTCTTGTTTTGCTTGGTGTTCCTGGTGATAAAATGTTCCAGGGTACCCGATTCGGGTTGCGGACACTTCTCCACGATGGCATGGTAAATCTTTTCAACCTCCCGCTCCTTGAATAAAGCTGCCATCCTGCTCAGCGCCTTGCTGGTTTTGGCAAAAACCACAGCCCCACTGACGGGCCGGTCCAGGCGGTGGGGAATTCCAAGAAACACTTCTCCCGGTTTATGATCACGAACGCGAATAAACTCCTTCAGTAGCACATCCAGAGAAGCATCACCGCTAATATCACCCTGAACGATGTCTGAAACGCGTTTGTTCACCACCATGAGGTGATTGTCCTCGTACAAAATAGTCACAGGCGGCTTTAAATCAGTCACTTCTTTCGACTTTTCCCTTTCGACTTTGGCTCGGCTTCGCCTCGGTTGAACTAATATTGCTCGCTCTCATTAGGAAACTCTTTCGAGCGAACATCTTGAATGTAATTCGTAATCGCTCCCTTGATCTCCATCTGCAGGTTGTGGTAGCGGCGAAGGAAGCGTGGGGAAAACTCCTGGGTGATGCCCAGCATATCGTGTAGCACAAGCACCTGGCCACTGACACCTGACCCTGCACCGATTCCGATGGTGGGAATGCTGATGGATTGTGTCACTTCTTCGGCCAGCACTGCAGGAATTTTTTCCAGGACAATGGCAAAACAGCCTGCCTGTGCCAGGATTAATGCATCGGACCGCAGTTTATCAGCCTCCGGCTTTTCGGTAGCCCTTACCACGTAGGTTCCAAATTTATGGATGGCCTGAGGGGTCAGTCCCAGGTGACCCATGACGGGGATTCCGGCTGACAGGATACGCTCAACGGACTCCTTTATCTCCACACCCCCTTCCACCTTGATGGCTCCTGCACCGGTCTCCTTCATGATCCGTATGGCCGAAACCAGCGCTTCTTTTGAATCTCCCTGGTAGGTGCCAAAGGGCAGATCTACCACCACCAGTGCGCGACTGGTGGCCCTCACCACCGAAGCTGCGTGATAAATCATATTATCGAGTGTAATGGGCAGGGTGGTATCAAATCCGGCCATCACATTGGATGCTGAGTCTCCCACAAGGATGACGTCTATTCCCGCCTGGTCTAACAGTCGGGCAAAGGAGTAATCATAGGCGGTCAACATGGCTATTTTCTCGCCCTTATGTTTCATGGCAATAAGCACATGGGTGGTTACGCGTTTTACATTGCTGTGAAGAGACATGGGAAAAGGTTAATAGGTTATTAAGTTAATGGGTTATTGGGTTTTTGCTTCCAGGTACAAAGTTTACAATAAAATTCCTATTAGCAGTCAATTTGTCAGTAAACCTGACATGAAAAAGGGCGAAAGAGAACATATTTTGTGTCAATATTGCACCGAAGACCGAAAAAAAAACAATGGCATAATCTTCGCTAATTAGTCATAAAGTCTGTAAAGTCTATAAAGTCATAAAGAAAAATATAATAGTTATGAGTAAGATTATTGGAATTGATTTAGGTACCACAAACTCTTGTGTATCGGTAATGGAAGGCAACGAACCCGTAGTGATCCCCAACAGCGAAGGAAAACGAACTACTCCCTCCATGGTGGCTTTTGTGGAGAACGGTGAGAGGAAAGTGGGTGATCCAGCCAAAAGGCAGGCCATTACAAACCCTACCAAAACAGTTTCCTCCATTAAGAGATTCATGGGTGAAACTTTTGACAGGATGAGCAAGGAGATCGCCAGGGTCCCTTATAAGGTCGTGAAGGGCGAAAACAATACACCCCGTGTACTGATTGATGATCGCAAATACTCCCCGCAGGAGATCTCAGCCATGGTGCTTCAGAAAATGAAGAAGACTGCTGAGGATTATCTGGGACATGAAGTCACTGAGGCTGTTATTACAGTACCTGCCTATTTCAGCGATTCACAGCGTCAGGCCACCAAGGAGGCCGGGGAAATCGCCGGACTTCAGGTAAAAAGGATCATCAACGAACCCACAGCGGCATCCCTGGCTTATGGTCTTGATAAGAAGACCTCCGATTTGAAGATCGCGGTATTTGACCTCGGTGGAGGTACTTTCGATATATCCATTCTCGAATTGGGGGATGGAGTATTTGAAGTGAAATCGACCAATGGTGATACTCACCTGGGTGGCGATGATTTCGACCAGGTCATCATTGACTGGCTGGCCGACGAGTTTAAAAAAGATGAGGGGCTCGACCTGAAGAAGGATCCCATGGCCCTCCAGCGCTTGAAAGAAGCCGCCGAAAAGGCAAAGATTGAGCTTTCCAGCTCCACCCAGACAGAAATTAACCTGCCCTATATTATGCCAGTCGACGGTGTACCCAAGCACCTGGTGAAGAGCCTGTCAAGGGCCAAGTTTGAGAGCCTGGCCGACAAGCTGATTCAGGCCACTATTGAACCGTGTAAGAAGGCACTGAAAGACTCAGGTCTGAAAACCAGTGAAATTAATGAGGTGATCCTGGTGGGTGGTTCCACACGGATCCCGGCTATCCAGAAGGTGGTGCAGGACTTCTTCGGTAAATCACCTTCCAAAGGGGTGAATCCCGATGAGGTGGTAGCCGTGGGTGCAGCCATCCAGGGTGGTGTACTCACCGGTGAAGTGAAGGATGTACTGCTGCTCGACGTGACTCCCCTTTCATTGGGTATCGAAACCATGGGCGGTGTCAGCACCAAGCTCATAGAATCCAATACCACCATTCCCACAAAAAAGACACAGACCTTTACCACTGCAGCAGATAATCAGCCATCCGTTGAGATCCATGTGCTTCAGGGTGAAAGGGCCATGGCCAAGGACAACAAAACCATTGGACGTTTCCACCTGGACGGGATTCCGCCATCACCACGAGGTCTTCCCCAGATCGAGGTAACCTTCGATATCGATGCCAATGGAATTCTGCAAGTCTCTGCAAAGGATAAGGGTACCGGCAAAGAGCAGAGCATCCGCATAGAAGCTTCATCGGGACTTTCCGACAGCGAAATTGAAAAGATGAAGAAGGAAGCCCAGGAGAATGAGGTGGCCGATAAAGCAGCCAAGGAGCGGGTCGAGAAACTTAACAGCGCCGATAGTCTTGTATTCCAGACGGAAAAGCAGCTGAAAGAGTATGGAGATAAGATCCCTGCCGAAAAGAAAGCTCCCATCCAAGACGCACTGAATACCCTGAAAGAGGCCCATAAGTCGGAAGATCTGGCAGCCATCGAGCAGGCCTCTGAGGCACTGAATACTGCATGGCAGGCAGCTTCGCAGGACATCTACAATGCCCAGCAGGCAGGTGGTGATGCCGGTCAGCCAGGTGGAGAGCCCAAAGGAGAGCCTTCGGGTAAGAAGGGAGATGACGGAGAAGTAACCGATGTGGACTTCGAAGAGGTAAAGTAGGAGAATCGACGCATCCTTAAGATAAGATAAAGGCCGTTTCAAAGTGACATTTGAGGCGGCCTTTTCAATTGAAAGCAGCATTTTCGTTATATTTGAACAGCTATGCGACTTACAATATTCATTAGCCTGTTCCTTGCGTGTACCCTGACTGTATCAGGACAAAATCAGCTGGATGAACAGGGCCGGAAGATCGGTCATTGGAAGGTGGATGATCCCAACGGAAAACCCCTCTATGAGGCTGATTTCGTCGAAGGAAGGCCGGTGGGTGAGATGATCCGTTATTACATAAGCGGTGCCGTCAGGGCACAAATGATGTTTGATTCCACCGGAGTCCGCAGTTATGTCCGCATGTTTTACCCAAATAAAAAAATTGCCGCCGAGGGATGGTATTTTAAGCAGCAAAAAGATTCGGTTTGGACCTACTACTCCACTATTGACGGGAGTGTAATAATCAGGGAGCCATACAAAAACGGTTTACTTCAGGGGATGGTCCGTAACTATTACACCAGCGGACAGGTCTCCGATGAAGTTGAGTGGGCTGATGGTCAGAAGCAGGGAAAGTGGAAGCAATACTACCTTACTGGAGCCATCCGGCTCTCTGCCCATTACAGGGATGACCAGCTGAACGGTAGTTATGAAGTCTTCTTTGCCGATGGCACGCTCAAAATCAAAGGCGAATTCCTGGATGGCAGGTCAAACGGTACCTGGAGTTATCATGATGAAACCGGGGCAGAGCTTATCAGCCTGGAGTACCTGGATGGAATTCCGGTGGACGGAGAGAAGTATAATCAATGGATCCAGGATACCCTGGAAAAGTACCAGGAACCCATTGCACCTGAATCTTTTCAAAACTTTCAATAGCCGTACATGAAAATCAGACTCCTCATAGGATTTGTCCTGATTTCGCTGGGATTATCGGCCCAGGAAATAGCAGACGGTGTCTATTGGGTCTATTTCACCGACAAAGACGGAACCGGATATAGCATCGCTCAGCCGGGAGAATTCTTGTCGGAACGTTCGGTAAACAGACGAGCCCTGCAGGATCTGGCCATTGATCACCATGACCGTCCGGTGAACCAGGATTACGTGCAGGAAATCAGAGACATGGGGATAGAAGTCACTTATATTTCGCGCTGGTTGAATGGCATCGCCATGACAAGCATGGATGCAGGGACATTTCAGGAGGTAATGGAACTGAGCTATACAGATACGGTGCCCTGGTTCCCGCAAAGCAACGACCTGTTTTTTCCACAACCCAGCGGTGCAACGCGGTTCGAGGCTCCACTGGACTCTCCGCCGGGGTATGATTACGGGATCGCCACCGAACAGGTCAGTATGCTGCGGACCAACCTGCTGCATGAGCGGGGATATACCGGGAAAGGAGTCTGGATCGCTGTCCTGGATGGAGGATTCCGCAATGTGGACAGCCTTGCATCCTTTGAAAAAATGATAAGTGAAGGGCGAATCCTGGAAACCCGGAACTATGTCAATGATCTCCCTGTATTTCGACTATCCTCCTCACACGGCATGAATGTGCTATCCACCATGGGTGGTGAGTGGAACGGCTACATGGTTGGCACCGCACCTCATGCCAGCTACCTGCTTTGCACCACAGAGGATGAAATGCGGGAAACCCGCCTGGAGGAGATTGCGTGGATTGAAGCGGCTGAATATGCCGACAGTCTGGGAGCGGATGTCATCAATACCTCCCTGGGCTACTCCGACTTTGATGGAAATTCCTTTGACTATACCTACCGGGACATGGATGGGCATAGCTCCTTTATCTCCAGGGGAGCGTCACTCACAGCTTCACGGGGCATGGTGGCCTGCATCAGTGCTGGAAATCAAGGCAATGACCTCTGGTTCTACATTACTTCCCCGGCCGATGCCTTCGATATCCTTGCGGTAGGCGCGGTGGACAGCACCAACCTGATCGGGTCCTTTAGTTCAAGAGGACCTACCTACGATGCCCGGATCAAACCCGATGTCACCGCCATGGGCGTGGCCAGTGGCGTACAAAGCTCACAAGGAGGGGTGGCCCGCGGTAATGGAACCTCATTTGCATCACCCATCCTGGCAGGATCGGTGGCAAGCCTCTGGCAGGCCTATCCGGAACTGCCGGCCATTGAGCTGATCCACAGAGTCAGGCAAAGTGGCGACCGCCATAAAAATCCTGATTCAACCTATGGATTCGGACTCCCGAACTTCAATCATGCCTATCATGCCATCACCAGTATACCTGTCCACTTTAAGGCCGGCGAACTGGAGCTCTGGCCCAATCCGGCCCGGGAGCACCTGATGATCAGGATCCCTGAGGAGATCCCCGAGGAGCAGGAGATCCGCTTCTATGACATGCAGGGCAGGATCAGCTGCACTGCATGGTCCGGACTCCCGGGTGAGATAGTTTTGCCTCCTGCCCTTGTCAGGGGAATCTATATCGTGGAGATCATGACCCCTAGCACCATTTACAGAAGCCGTTTAATTGTTCAGTAATGCAAGAGGATAAGCGCACACTGTCCGCTCTGCTGGCACAGGTGAAAAATGCACTTGTGGCTTTCCTTCCTGGCCAGTACTGGATCATAGCTGAAATCCTGGAACTGCACGAAAACCGAAACGGCCATTGCTACCTGGAGCTGATTGAGAAACACCCTGAAAATGACACACTTCTGGCCCGGGCAAAGGCCACCATCTGGGCCTCCAGGTACAGCCTGATCCGTCCTTATTTTGAAACCTCCACCAATACCAGCCTGAAGAGCGGGATCAAGCTTCTCTGCAAGGTCTCAGTGGAGTTCCACCCCCAATACGGGTTCAGCCTCAACATCACCGACATTGATCCTGCATATACCCTGGGAGACCTGGCACGTATAAAACAGGAAGTCATCAGCCGGCTGCGTAAGGAGGGCGTGTTTGATATGAACAAGGAAATCCCCTTCCCGGAGGTCCCCCAGAGAATTGCAGTAATCTCCTCCGAAACTGCAGCAGGTTTTGGCGATTTCATGGAGACCCTGAAGACCAACAATCAGGGCTTTCACTTCAGCACCACTCTCTTCCCTGCAGTCATGCAGGGCGAGGATGCTCCTGGCTCCATCACAGATGCCCTGGATCTTATCCATGAATCGGAATCAGCCTTCGATTGTGTGGTCATCATCCGCGGGGGAGGATCCAAAGCCGATCTCGAGAGTTTCAACCATTACGATCTGGCCTATTTCATTACCCAGTTTCCCCTGCCGGTGATTACCGGCATCGGACACGAAAGGGATGAATCGGTGGCTGATATGGTGGCTGCTTATGCACTAAAAACTCCCACAGCAGTGGCTGAATTCCTGGTGGATCAGCTCCTCTCGTTCGAGTTTCGCCTCTCAGGCCTCTATGACCGTCTGGTCACCTTGGTAAAGGGGAGGGTGCAGGGTCATATGTCGCGTCTGGAGAGATACAGTGGCGACCTGGCACATTATACCAGGGGAATGTTGCAAAAGCATTCCGATCAGCTCCTGCAGAAAGATCAACTTATGCGCAGGGAGCTTGAGAGCCTGTTCAACAGGACAAAGGACCACCTGGCACTTCTTGAAAAAAGGACAGAACTTGTAAATCCAAAGAACATCCTTAAAAGAGGCTATTCCATGACCCTGGTGGATGGTAAAACCATCTCCTCTGCCAGGAATATTAAACAGGGAAGCCTGTTGGAGACCCGGCTCCACCAGGGAAGCATTGTTAGCAAAGTCGAACAAATACGAAACGATGACAAAAGAGAAGATTAGTTACAGCGACGCTGTGGTAGAAATTGAAACCATCCTCAAAAAAATCGAAGAGGGAAGCCTGGATGTGGATGCACTAAGCGAAAAAGTTAGCCGCGTTACCGATCTGCTAAAAATCTGTCGTGACAGGCTGCACAAAACCGAAGCACAGATAGATAAGATTCTCGGGGAAGATTAAGGCTAGATATGTTTGGAAATGGTTGCGAGCAGTTCGTTGACCTTAATAGGTTTGGCCAGGTAGTCGTCACAGCCCGCCGCAAGGCTGACCTCCCGTTCGCCCGACATGGCATAGGCAGTCTGGGCAATCACAGGCAGATCGGGCCGCTCTCTTTTAATCACTTTGGTACACTCATAACCATTGAGTAAGGGCATATTGATGTCCATCAATACCATATCGAGGTCCTTGTGAGCCCTGAACATCTCAAGGGTTTCCTCACCATCCTTTGACCACAGTATCTCCATACCTGTGTCTTTCAGCGCTTCAAACAGGAAATAGTAGTTAGAGTGATCATCTTCAGCGATCAGTATTTTCTTTTCTTCCCAGGATCTGAGGTCCGTGGTGGGGGTCCTCAGGGCAGCTTCATATTTTAAGGGCACCTCATTGCGGGGAAGAATAAACCAGAAAGTAGATCCTTCTCCAGATTTTGACTCCACCCCGATCATGCCACCCAGAATCTCAGTCAGGTTCTTGGATATGGCCAGTCCAAGCCCTGTTCCTCCATAGAGTTTGGTTTTAGTCTCGTGGCCCTGCATAAAGCGATCAAAAATTACCTTTTGCTTTTCCTCCCGAATTCCAATGCCGCTATCCTTTACGTAAAAGTAGATCCCCTCGGGATGCTCCTTCAGGCCCAGGACAATCTCCCCTTCCTCGGTAAACTTCACGGCATTGCTCAGCAGGTTGATCAGGATCTGCTTCAGCCGGAAGGGATCTGTGTAGATGGCCAGCTCATTCAGGGGCCAGTCCCATTGCAGGGAAAGCTTTACCTGCTCCTTGCCGCTCCGTCTGATGTTCTGGAGGAACATAAGGTGCAGCTCCTTGAACAACTCCCTGATAAAACACTCCGCAATATGCACATTGACCTGTCCGGCCTCAATTTTGGCGATATCGATGATATCGTCGATCAGCCGCATCAGGTCGTCGGCCCCCTGGTTGATCTGTGCAATGAAGTCCCTTCGCTCTTCCGGACTCAGCTGTTCGTCCAACAGTAGGTCAGAAAATCCCACAATGGCATTCATGGGGGTCCTGATCTCGTGCGACATGTTGGAAAGAAAGGCGGTTTTCAGTTTGTCCGACTCTTCAGCTTTATACTTAGCCTCCAGTATTTTACGCTCAGACTCCTTCCTTTCAGAAATATTTTTGATGATCAGCACCATGGATTCCGGTTTCCCATCTGGAGCATAGATGGCCCCACTGGAAGCCTCGGCATCAAAGGTCACCCCATCGGGCCGGACC
>SPBY01000483.1 GCA_004525825.1 Bacteroidia bacterium | reverse complement strand
GCATTTTATCGATGAATCGCCCTATATTAGAATACTAATGTGTAATTTTATCGGAGTCAATCCCCAGGCATAATATTAAGAGTTTTGACCACTTCTGATCCCATATACTCCATACTCTACATCGACGATGAAGAGAACAACCTTATCAGCTTTAAGTCTACATTCAGGCGGGACTATCGTATCCATGTCGCTGGCACCGGCAAAGCGGGATTGGAAATCATGGAAAAGAATACCATCCAGCTGGTGATTACCGATCAGAAAATGCCAGATATGTCGGGAATCGAGTTCCTGGAAAAGATTGTGCCCCTCTACCCCGACTGCATGCGCATGATCATGACCGGATTCAGTGATATGGACGCGATTATCCAGGCCATCAATAAAGGGAATATCTACCGCTATGTCTCCAAACCCTGGAACAGGGAGGAATTGAAAATTATCATCGACAGTGCTCTGGAAGTATATAATCTTAAATCCCAGAACAAGCACCTGATCGAGGATCTGAAGGAAGCCAACCAGAACCTTGAGCGAAAAGTGATGGAGCGCACCCGGCAGATCGAACAGCAAAGACTCAACATCACCGATAGCATCCATTATGCAAGCCGGATCCAGAAAGCTCTGATGCTTCCCTCTGAGGAACTGGAAAAAATAATTCCGTCCCATTTCGTCCTGAATAAACCCAAGGATATTGTAAGTGGCGATTACTACTGGGTGTCCAAGAAAAACAATAAGCTGATCCTTACAGTGGCCGATTGCACCGGACATGGTGTGCCCGGGGCCTTCATGAGCATCATGGGGATCAACTTTCTGAACGAAATAGTGAACAATTCGGAGATCCCGAGAGCCAACGAAATATTGAATGAACTTCGCGACCACTTGATCAAATCACTGGGGCAGACCGGGCAAAGGGACGAGGCCAAAGACGGAATGGAAATGGCATTATGCGTGGTGGATATTGACAAGAAACAGATTCAATTCTCAGGTGCATTTCGCCCCATGTACCTGGTATGCGAAGGGGAACTTAAAGTGATCAATGGAGATCGCATGCCCATCGGAATCTATAACGATGAATTGCTCCCTTTCACCAATAAAGAGCTTGCCTTCAAGGATAATGACATCATTTACCTGTTCACCGATGGGTACGTGGACCAGATCGGAGGGCCCCATAGGAAAACCTTCAAATCAAAACAATTCAAAGAGCTTCTCAAAGAAATCCACCACAAGCCCCTGAAAGAACAAAGATCAATTCTTAGAGAGGAAATTGAAATCTGGAGGTCCGGTCAGGAACAGATTGATGATATTATGATTCTGGGGGTGCAGCTCTCCTTTAGCCAGTCGGAATAGATTGCGTTCTTGGCAAGGAAATAATAAATTCAGTGCCTTTCCCTGGTTCAGAAATCACATCTATATTTCCATTGTGTTTCTCGATGATCCCGTAGCTGATGGAAAGACCTAATCCCGTTCCTTTTCCCACTTCCTTGGTGGTATAAAAAGGTTCAAAAATATGCTCCTTTACGTCAGGTGTCATGCCTTTACCAGTGTCCTTGATGATGATTTTGACGCCAATGGCACTGCTGACGGTTTGTATGAATAGCTTGCCACCGTTCTCCATGGCCTGTATGCTGTTGGTGAGAATATTCATAATCACCTGGTTGAATTTGCTTGGGTAGCATTCCAAACCTTCAAAATCACCGTAATCCTTTTTGACGACGATATTCCTGTCCTTAATCTTGTTATGCAATACGACCAGGGAAGAGTCAATGCCTTCATGAATATCATATAACTGACAGGCCTCATCATCGAGCCTGGAGAAACTCCTTAATCCTTTGATGATTTCACTGGATCGGTGTGCCCCTTCTTCGATCCCCCTAAGGAGGCTGTAGATTTCCTGAATCAGATATGAAAAATCCATATCTTTCTTCAAAGCATCCACTTCAGCAAAAAACTCATTCAGTTTATTAGCCTCAATGGCTTCGTCGTATTTCTTCAACACCGAAAAGACCTCGTCCAGATCATTTTTGAGGGGGAAAACGTTTCCGCTCATGAAATTGATGGGATTGTTCAGCTCATGGGCAATTCCCGCAGTGAGGACACCCACCGAGGCCATTTTCTCCGATTGGACCAACTGAGACTGTGCCATCTTCAGGTTTTCCACGGTCAACTCCAACTCGCGTTTCTGTTTTTCGGTAGTCTCGCGGGTCGACACAATCTCTTCCCGGAGAGCCTCAATCTCTTTCTTCTGGGCTTCGATCTTGTCCCTGAGTATTTTGATCTCGTCCTCCTGCACCTTTGATTTTTTTAATTCCTGCTTCCAAAATTACAAATAGTTTCCTGATAAGCACTGAGTGGGTGTTTTCAGGATCTGGAATTTGTCATCCCTAAGATCAGTCGTGCTGATGCTTGTATTGGATGGGTTCGAGGTGAATGGTCGTACTTAAAGACATTTTCTCATCGATCAGTTCCTCTATGGAAGTGGCAATGGCATGTCCGGCTTCCACCGAGTGATGGTTATCAATCTTGATATGGAAGGTCAGTTCTTTGGAAGAGATGTAGTTGTGTATATGAAAATGATGGGGGTACAGGTCATAAGCATACAGGGAACATATATGAGATTTGACTTCCTCGATGAGCTCTTCCCCGGGTACCTCACCAAGGATCGTATTGACCGATTCCATCAATATTTTATAGGCTGCGTAAAAAATCATCAAGGAAACCACAATGCCCAGTACGGCATCGATCCACCAGAACAGATTTTTAAACAGAATACCAACCAGAATGACCAGAGAGGATAAGGCATCTGTCCGGTGATGCCAGCCATCGGCTTTCACGCTTGTACTCCCCGATTTCTTTCCCATGTAAAATGCATATTGGGCCAGAAGCTCCTTGGTAATGATCGATGCGATGGTCACCACAATGGCTAAGGTTCCAAAATTGGCAGACTCCTTTGCGCTTAAATTAGAAACCGAATCGGTGATGAATCCAAATCCGATCACACCAAGAATAACAGCGATGATGATGGAGGAAACCAGCTCCCACCGGCCATGTCCGAAAGGATGGTCCGTATCGGCCTTTTTTGAGCTTAGTTTGGCCCCTAAAATCACCACCACCGAAGAGATCGAATCCGACAGGGTATGCCATGCATCTGCCATAAGCGCAATGGAACCGGATACTACTCCAGCCCAATACTTAAAAGCAAACAAAACTGTGTTTACGAATATGGAAATAGTTCCCTCCAGGAAACTGGCCCGTTTCTTATCCATGTTAATCAGAACGACCCTTGTGGAAATACCTGAATTTAAAATTTACTTTTCCAGCCGTGCTTTTGCAGCTGGAATCGTCTTGGTAATGGTTTGT
>SPBY01000708.1 GCA_004525825.1 Bacteroidia bacterium | reverse complement strand
CCCGAGGTGACGGGAAAGCTGAAACATGAAAAGAATATGGAAATCGGGCGAGGCCTTTTCAAGGGCATCGAGGTATTGGATGGAACTAAGTAAAAAATGTGCCAGCATGGGATTGGGCTCTTCCTCCCTGACTACCCTGTAGATCACCTCCGCGATGAAAATGGCCTGTGCACTTTTGACCATATCAAATGGTAAGGAATTGAGGGGCATGGCCCGGCTTACCTCCTTGACCAGCTGGATCTCCCGGGAATCTTTGTAGTATACTTCAAAATCAAGAATAAACAGGGGTTGAAAAAGATTGGAACGATTTTGTTTCCTCGATTTCCGGACCCCCTTCACCATGTAGGCCTGCCTGCCGTACTGCTCTGTATAACAATGCACTACCAGGCTCGATTCACCATAGCGGGTGGTATGCAATATGATGCCCCTGATCTTGCGGATCATATTTAATGAATAAACAAAAGCTTGGTCACATGCGAAAGAGATCCATCGGGACTGGCAAGGTAGATCAAATACACTCCTGTGGCCACCCGGTCTCCCCTGAAATTTTTACCATCCCAGATGGCCTGTCCACCGAGCGACTCAGTTTCAAATACCAGGTTGCCCCCTATGTCTGTGATCTTTACATTGGTATTTGCCACCAGTCCTTTGATGGCCACCGGTCCTTCAAAAGTTTCCCTCACCGGATTGGGATAGACCACCACATTGTTATACAGACTACTACCCGACATGGCCGCTCCCTTGAAAGAAATGATTCCTTTATCGGTTCCAAAAAAAACCTCTCCCGAAACTCCGTCCACACATATATCAATGATATTGTCTGACAACAGGGGACTGTTCATCGAATTGAAGTGATGAATTTCCTCTAAGCCATCCTCAGAAACAAGATAAACACCACCTCCAGTTGTTCCAAGCCATTTTCGATTGGCCCCGTCCACTTCAATGGTGCTTACTATCTGAGTCCCCAGCAGTGGATCTGCCAGACCGCTGCCATCCTTGCGTGGAATGAGGATCGGCTGAGCAAAGAGTTCCCCGTCGGTAAAGAGCCTGTATGGACTGTACATGACCAGGACCCCCTGGTTGGTCCCCAGCCAGAGGTTGCCGTTCTGATCCTCTGCAAAAGACCTCACATCATTGGTAATTACCTTTCCGAACCTGTCTTCCACACTTACTTTTCTGTACACATCGTCCGAGACATCATCCACGCTTAAGTTATTGTCCATGGCGAACAATCCGTTTCCACGGGGAACAATCACCCAAATGTGACCCGCCTGACTTACCAGGATATCACCAAGGATATTGTAATCTGCAAGCAGATTATCCAGGCGGAAGCTCTTCCAGGTTCCATCCGGTTTCAAAACCGAAATGGGTTCTGATACATGAGCGTTGGTCATCCACAAATTCCCTCCTGGATCAAATACAAGCCCTCCGATCCGTACAAAATTACCCGGCTGAATGGTTTGCAGGGAACTGTTGGTTTCTGTGTAGCGCTGTATCCCCTGTTGGGTGAATTCCACCAATCCCCATCCCCACGAACCAGCAAATACATGCATGGGATCGGATGGATCAAGAGCCAGGGTAATCAGATCCCTATCATCCCAGTTGACCATGGTGGTCCACCGCTGATCCATGAAGGTCTGGATGGAAGCCGATCTGAAACTGTTGCCCCAGATGGCGGTGACTCCCCCCTGAACAGCATGAAGAATGTTTTGCGAAGCCTCCATATCAAATACTGAAATAGAGCTGGGTCCGTTGGGAACGATAGACCACTGGCTTCCTCCCTGTTTGGTAACCAATCCTCCTCCAAAAGAGGCTACCCATAAGTCTCCATTGTCATCCATCGAAGCGGAGCGTGGTTGTGTAGTGGTCAGTTGTTGAACAACCAGCAAATCGTCGTTGATCAGGTTTACCAGAGAATCACCAACCATGGTAAGAAAGTCTCCCCGGTTGAGTAACTCATGACAAATTTTCTCAGTAAAGTAGGGATAGGTGTTCCAGAAGCTCCCGGTATTATAGTAGACCTGATCCTGTTGATTGGCCGGATCATCGTAGGAAGTG
>SPBY01000396.1 GCA_004525825.1 Bacteroidia bacterium | reverse complement strand
TGTAGGCAGCAGCCCATCCGTTGGTGGGAAGAGTGTGGTTGGTTCCTGAAGCGTAATCCCCGGCACTTTCAGGGGTATAATCACCCAGGAACACCGAACCCGCATTGACCACCCGATCGGCCAATTCGGAAAAGTTATCCGTCACAATGATGAGGTGCTCGGGAGCATAATCGTTGACCATCTCCATCATCTCATCCTGATTTTTCAAAAGGATCATCTTGCTGTTGCTCAAGGCCTTTGTTGCAATTTCCTTCCTGGGAAGGAGAGCCAGTTGTTTCTGCAACTCCTCTTTTACGCGGTCGATCATATGGCCCGAATCGGAGATCAGCAGCACCTGGCTGTCCGGACCGTGCTCGGCCTGGGAAAGCAGATCAGAAGCAATGAATGCAGGGTTGGAGGTAGCATCGGCCAGCACCGCCAGTTCGGAAGGACCGGCGGGCATGTCAATGGCCACTGTATCCCGGCTGACTATCTGCTTAGCCATGGTAACATACTGGTTGCCCGGACCAAATATCTTGTTGACTTTCGGAATGGTTTCGGTGCCATGGGCCATGGCGGCAATGGCCTGTACCCCTCCCACTTTAAATACCCTGTCGATGCCCAGAAGGGAGGCAATGTAGAGAATAGAGGGACTCACTTTCCCATGGCGGTCGGGCGGGGTACATAGTACGACCTGCTGACATCCTGCGATCTTTGCAGGAATACCCAACATCAGTACCGTAGAGAGCAAAGGTGCCGATCCCCCGGGTATGTAGAGTCCCACTTTGCTGATGGGAACCGGCTTCTGCCAGCATCGCACCCCGGCAGTGGTCACCACGATACCCTGAGGCTGTACCTGTTTTTTGTGAAAGGTCTGGATGTTCCATCGGGCCCCTTCAATGGCTTTTTGTAATTCACGGCTTACCTCCTTTTTTGACAACTGGATCTCTTCCGCAGAGGCCTCCAGCGATTCTGCATCAAATCCGTCAAACTTCCGGGTATAGTTTATTACCGCACTGTCTCCCCTGGCAGCCACATCCTGGATGATTTGCTGAACCTGCTCTTCAAGGACCTGGTGATTCAGCACAGGTCTCTGCAGCAAAGAGGACCACTCTTTTTTATCGGGATAACGAAGGATATTCATCTCCTTGGTATTAAAGTTCAAACAATCATTTTTTCAATGGGAATCACCAGGATGCCCTGCGCTCCCAGGTCCCTGAGGCGGTCAATAACCCCCCAAAACTCTTTTTCACTGAGAACGGAATGAACCGAGCTCCACCCCTCTACAGCTAAGGGCATCACGGTGGGACTCTTCATGCCCGGAATTGTCTGAATGATCTGATCCAGGTTCTCATTGGGGGCATTCAGCAGGATATACTTGTTATTGGAGGCAGCCTTTACGCTGCGGATTCTGAAAAGCAGATCGTCCAATATGCTTTGTATCTCAACTGTCATGTTGCGCATAGCGATGACCACTGCTTCTGAGTGCATGATGGTTTCCACCTCTTTCAAGCCGTTACTGATCAAAGTACTTCCCGAACTGACAATATCGAAGATGGCATCGGACACTCCAATGGAGGGAGCCAGTTCCACCGACCCGCTTAAAAAGTGGACATCCGCCGAAACACCGTGTTCGTTCAGGTAGTTCTTTAAAATTACAGGGTAGGAAGTGGCAATGCGTTTGCCCTGCAAATCCTGCAGGCTTTCATAGCTCTCCGATTTGGGCACGGCAATGGAGAGCCTGCATCTTGAGTATCCAAGGCGTTCGACCAGGTCCACGGCACACTCTTTCTCCGCAAACTCATTCTCCCCCACAATTCCGATATGGGCCACTCCATCCTCCACATACTGTGGAATATCATCGTCGCGCAGATAAATTACCTCCAAAGGGAAGGACTGTGCTACCGACCTTAACTTCCGGGATCCATTGTTTAGTGAAATGCCCGCCTCCTTCAGCAACTGAAGTGACTTCTCACTGAGTCTGCCCGATTTCTGAATGGCTATCCTAAGTTTTTCCATAAGGCTAATTCTTAAACAAAAAAAGGTCTGCAGTATCTGCAAACCTAACAACAATTCTTTTTGGATTACAATGTACTACACAGGGTCCTGACCAAAACGGTGGTGATGGTGATGATGAACACTATGCTTCCTGCAGATCCTCATTTCTATAAATTGTAATGCAATATTAGTTATAAAATTGATAATGTCAAAGGGAGGGGCTGAATAATTTATTGGTAAATGCATCGATTTACTTTCAAATCGATAGCAAGCGCCTAGATATCCTTCAAGAGAATGTTGGAAGGAGATTCCCGGATGGAGTGAAGAATGTGATCATGAATTTTGGTAATCCGGTTCAACTGCTCTGTCTCAGTGACCACCATCTGGTCACCTCCCATCAATTCCATCTTGCTATAAATATATTCCACAGTGATCCTGTTAATATCTATGGCGGGCAGGTAAGAACGGTCCTTGGGATTGTTGGCTGCTATTTCGGCAAGGATTCCTGATTCCACCAATTCAAACACCAGTTCATTGACCAGCCTGATGGGAATCCCAAGTTCATGACTCAGTGTATCTGTGCTCCATGGATCCCCTCCATCCTGAAAATTCTTGATGATGTGATAGCATATGAGCAGGGTCAGGATTCGCTTGTTGTTGTGGCTCAGATTCAGGGCATTTTCTTCGTACTCATAGTTCTCATAGTTCTGGTAGGCAAAGGAGAGCTCTGCCCCCATCAGCACGATCAGCCAGGTGATTTGAAGCCACATCAGAAAGAGCGGAATGAAGGCAATGGTTCCATAGAGGGTTCCCCATTTCATGACTCCGATTTGCAAATCACGATACAATGCCTGGAATATCAGGGCCACGGTACCTGCTATAATACCTGCTATCAAAGCATAGCGAAACTTCACCTTGGTATTGGGAAGGACGATATATACAATGGTAAAAAGAAGCCAGATGGAAAGGTAGGGCACCGATTTGATCAGCATGACAATCAGAGGCTTGAACAATTCGAACTCCGTGGCAGCTGACTGGATCTTCACCATGAAGCTCCCGGACAGACCTATGGCAAAGGGGGTTAGTATCATGATAGCCAGGTAGTCGGAGAACTTTCGCATGGGGCTCCTGGGCTTTCGGATTTGCCAGATGTCGTTGAATGAGGCCTCCACGTTATTCAGAACCTGTATCACCGACCAGAAAAGGATCACCCCACCGACACCCGCTATAACACCTTCCTTGGTTTCCAACAGGAGGTTATCCACCAAGCCTGTCAACCATTCCACTATCTCCGCCTGATCCTCCATGTTGTTGTCGATGAACTTATGCAGAATGTCCTCAAAGCCAAAATTACGTGCAATGGCAAAGGCAATGGCAAAGATGGGCACAATGGATAGCATGGTGAAGTAAGTCAGAGCTGCAGCCCTGACGGCAGCCCGGTCCTCAAAGAAACCTTTGAAAGCAAGAATATAAATCCTTGACTGCCTGATTAGAAAGGATCTCCGGCGCGACTTGGAGGTGAGGTCGCGAATCCAGATTTCTTCTTTAAAGAAATTCCTGAGTTTCTTTAGCATACCATAGCTATTGGCCAAACAAATATAATAAACTTGCCCAAAGGTTTATGGAAAAACTATCTTTGCATGAAAATGCACACCCTATGCCTACTATCAAAGAGAGATTAATCAAATGGAAAGAAACCCGGAGCGTCTGGCAAAAAATAACCGACATCCTTTTCTGGTTATTGTTGATACTGTTGATCATTCCTGGACCCCGTAAAATCGTCGCCACTGGCGTTAACAAAGTATTTCTTCAGGTGAAGACCCCGGGATTGGAGAAGGAGGAAAATCAGGAATATATTTCAGACCTGGATTATGGCTGGGTACTTGCCTGGGACAAGAATGAACCCTTCTACTTCAGCAATACCCGGAATGAAGTGGTTTTTCTGAATTTCTGGGCCACCTGGTGTCCACCCTGTG
>SPBY01000225.1 GCA_004525825.1 Bacteroidia bacterium | reverse complement strand
TGCTTTCGGAACCATATATGAAGTGCTTTTCTTCTGGGATGAAGCCTATAAAGCCGGGAGCTATGATACGATCGCAGGACTGGGTGTCGGCCAAGCCGGAAGCCGGGTATTTGATGGGGTGGGCTATAAACCTCATCCCCGCGGCCTCAGAACAGGCTTTTGGGGCTGGGACTTCCCTGGCCTGCAAACTGCAGTATGGTTAGATGGCACCATCAATGATTCCAGTGACCGGGACCGGGGCTGGACCGTGGAACTGGCACTGCCCTGGGCAGGGATGGCTGTGCTGGCTATGGGGGATCAAAGAAGCCTTCCCCCTCAGGATCATGATGTATGGAGGATGGATTTTTCACGGTTTAACCTATACAAGGAGGCACCACCGGCCGATGATTCAGGGGGTTGGGCCTGGAGTCCCCATGGTGTCTGGGATTCACATGTACCGGAATGCTTTAGCTATATCCATTTTTCATTGGAAGATGTTCTTACATCCGGGCTATAAGATTCTTGATTCTGTTAACAATGAATTTTCCCATGGATGCTTATTACAATTGCGGGAGAAAACTCGGACAATCCTTTGAGCGCGTTTTTGCTGTGCTGGAAGGTGGGAGGTCAGGGTGTTTTTATCTATAGATTCATGGGAACATCCATAAGTAATACCCTGCTTTCCGAGTGCGCCTTTACCTGTATTTCTCTAGTATCCCATACACCGAAACCGTCCCTGGATTCTAATTTTTGCCCTTCAATTTCGACCTCTCCTTGTAAAACAAAAGCGTAGATTCCATTGCTTTCTTTTTTAATTTGATATTTGGTGCTCACATTCCTGGTAAAATCGCCTATATGGAACCAGGCTTGCTGGTGTATCCAGACCCCTTGATCCTCTTCATGCGGTGATAACACCTGATAAAATTCGTTCTCCTTCTTAATTTCGTTGAGGGATATTTGATCATAGCGAGGTTCGACACCTTTTTTATTCGGAAATACCCAAATCTGTAAGAACTTCACTTCTTGATCTTTGTTCTTGTTGTACTCGCTGTGTGTTATACCTGTGCCCGCACTCATTACTTGTACATCCCCTTTTTTAATAAGTGCTATATTTCCCATGCTATCCTTATGTTCTAAATCCCCTTCCAGGGGGATGGAGATGATTTCCATGTTGTCGTGAGGATGAGTTCCGAATCCTTGCCCCGGGGACACGGTGTCGTCGTTGAGTACTCGCAGGACACCGAAATGCATTCTTTCCGGATGGTGATAATTTGCAAAACTAAACGTATGGTAGGAGTCTAACCAACCATGGTTTGCATGTCCTCTTGTCTCTGCTTTGTGAAATACGGTTTTCATTTCGCCTCTTCAGGATGTTTAAATTTCAATTTTTACTCCAGTCATTTTTTCCGATTCTTCCCACAACTTTGCTTCATCCTCGACATTATGCGAGGCTTCGTTGGATGGCACCACAACCGGATAACCCTTAAATTCTCTTTTACCATCAGGCCCGTAAGCTTTCATGGGTGTATAATCCCTGCCATTTTCATACTGAAGATTATAGAAATCCATCTCTCCTCTTTTGTGAGCTCCGCTGCTTACATTCACAATTCTGGCACCTTCTGTTTGAAGCAATACGTCCATCAATAATCCCGTAAGTGCAAAATGCCCCAGGTGATTGGTTCCCAGTTGTCCTTCAAATCCGTCTTTGGTAGTAAAATATGGAGTCATCATAATGCCGGCATTATTCAGCAGCACATCCAGTTTCTTATGACTATTCTTAAATGCAGAAGCAAAGCTCCTTACAGATTCCAGGTCGCCCAGGTCAAGTTGCATCACCTGGATCGTTCCTTCCGGAACTGCTTTTAAAATGGCTGCTCTTGCTCCTTCACCCTTTTCGGTGGACCGGCTTGCCAGGACCACTTCAGCTCCTTTGCTGGCAAAGGCTTTTACAGATTCGTAACCAAGCCCGCTGTTCCCGCCTGTTACCACGATAATTTTCCCTCTTAGATCGGGCATATTCTCTACAGTCCAATTCATATCTTTCATCTTTATATATTAGCAGATTTAAGAAGTCTAACAGCTTATTCTCCATAATGTTCTCAACTATTTCTGTTTGATTGCCCTGAGAGTATTGTAGCTTATTTTGATGAGGCAAAGGGAATTTATCCATTCAGGCAAGAGGTCTGGTGTTTTTACCTGGCGAAGACCCCTTCGTTTTGAGTGGAAAGATCGTTGTTGAGGCAGCATCATGAAAAGCGGTCCACGCGTTTGTGACAGTAAGGCGTTCCCCCATTTCTCATGTAGTAGTCCTGGTGATAATCCTCCGCCTTCCAGAAGGTCGTAGCCGGATTGATCCGTGTTGCGACTTTAAATCCTTTAAGCTCCAATAGGGAAACCAGCTCCTCGGCGATCTCCTTTTGCTCAACGCTCCGGTAATATATCTCCGACCGGTATTGATTTCCAACATCGGGTCCCTGACGGTTCACCTGGGTGGGATCATGGATCTCGAAAAATATCTTTGCCAGTTCCTTATAATCTATTTTTGATGGATTGTATACCACCTGTACCACTTCAGCATGACCCGATTGATGACTGCTTACTTCCCGGTAAGTCGGATTTTCTTTTCTACCGCCCATATAACCCGATTCAACAGATAGTACACCGGTGGCCTGTTCCAAATAATATTCGACACCCCAGAAACAACCGCCGGCAAAATAAGCTGTGTCCATGTCGGCCCCTTGTGAAACCCGGGCCGGAATGAATTCAAGAGAGATTGAGTTAACGCAGTGTCGGGTATTTTTATCAGTGAATCCTTCATTCAGGAATACGTGTCCCAGGTGTGCTCCGCAAGTATTGCAGGTGATCTCCGTTCGAAAACCATCTTTTGTCCTGTGTACTGCACCTTGTATTTCATCATCGAAGCTGGGCCATCCGCAACCGGAATTAAATTTATCTGTCGACTTGTACAGCTCAGCACCACATCTCTTGCAAACGTAAATACCCGCTTCATAAAACTTATCATATTTGCCTGTATAGGGGCGTTCCGTTCCCTTATAAATAATTACCTCCTTTTCCTCTTGTGTTAAGGTTTGATAAAATGGGTTCACTGATTCATCCGCCTTATTTTGAGCACATCCGCTCGTACAGGCCAGGATCAACATCAATAAAAAGATCTGAATTTTCATGGCATATGTTCTTTCTTCAAAGAAAAGGGTAATTCATCACAGCCCGGTCACAAGGCGATAAATCTTTTATAACATTCAGGTAGGATTGTCATGCCCAGCCATGATCTATGCTAAAAACCAAACCCAATCTCCCTGAATACGTAATAGAAAGAGATAAATGTAAATCGCATAAATCGAAGTCACCATGAGTTTACCTGAAATTCAACTAACAGACCCAATTTGGAGAAGTTTGGCAATTGCAACCATGATCATAGCTATACTGACTCCAATCATTATGGTTATTCTGGCGTTTCGTTTTAGCAGGAGTATTAAGCGTATGAACAAGAAGCAATTGTCAAATCAGAAGATCGTTGAAAAGAGGATAGAAATTTACGATAAGATGGTTCCAAAACTCAATGACATTTATTGTTTCTATTGTTATATAGGAAATTGGAACGAGATCACTCCCAAGGCCGTACTAAGATTAAAAAGGGAGCTTGATAAGGATATGAATATTTATGCTTCACTATTTTCGGAGGATCTAAGCAAAAAGTACATGGGTTTTAAGCAATTGTGCTTTGTATCCATGTCGGGATGGGAACATGAGGAAAAGATAAAATCCTATTATGAACTCCGGCAGCAAAACAACCTGGATTGGGAAGACGGTTGGACTCAGTACTTTGATACCAATAATGTCATTGAGGCGACCAAGATAAAAGAGAGATACGATGAGCTGATCGAAGCTTTTAAGGAGGATTTGATCATGTTTCACTATTCTTAACTTACAGTCCCTTTTGTGGCTTCCTTGCTTGCTATTAAACGGATTAATGCGGAACTTTAAAGATGATTACAGAACGAAAATTAATCCTAATCCATCCATTATGAAATCGGTTATTTTTACAAGAACAATTTTGCTAACACCCGCATTGTTCTTTTCCATAGTGACGTGTTATGGGCAAGATGATCCATCTGATCAGTTGGTGGGAAAATGGACAAAAGCTCTTAATGAGAGATCGATTACTTTTACTTTTTCATCTGATAATAAATACCAGGTGGAGTTTGCTGGTGATGCCGAGATTGACGTATATGGCAGTTATATGATCACCGGAACTCAAATCACATTTAACGACGAAGGGGGGGAATATAGTTCAGATGAACCTGGCGCATATGAATTTAAGGTGAGCGATACATCCTTAACATTTACTCAGGTCGACGATACTGTATATGGCAGAAGTATGCTGGTAGTGGGCACTTGGTCCAGGGCCAGTCCGGAATAATTAGCTACGGCCCCTTTTTATAATTCTTGTCTCTGAAGATCAGTTGACCCTTGGTCAGCCAGGAGATTCCGAATGAAACCTGCGAAGATGTTCCTCATGTTGGTGTGATAATAGGTACTGATGGAGTCCTGTACCTCCTTGCAATCTCCAAATAAGCTTGAGCCTGCCACCAGGATCAGCGGTAAGGTAATCCCCAGGATCCCTATGGCCCGCCTCATGGCATAATAGGAGATGATCTCGGGTGGTTTGTCCAGATGATGATGACTATCCTTGATTTCCATGACCCTGTCTCTTTATCCTTCCGAAAATTAAGTAATTTCACAGGATATTTTGAACGATTTAATTTTTTAAAATAAGTGTTAGGTGGCTTACAAACCGTCAAATTTTAAGTCTGTAAATCCAATCGGCCCTGCGTGTAAAAAGACGATGTACAATTCGCTTGAGGAGGCCGAGGATATGATCCATTATATCCAGGAAAACCGAATAGTAAGAGAATTACATGCATATAAATGCACCACCTGCGGTTTGTGGCATTTAAGCAGTAAATCAAAAAAATAGTTATCAGAATACTGAATAAGCCATCAAAATTCGCCCATGCTCCGTCTAATTTCAAACTGGCTGTTTCCGCTCCTCCTGTTCCAAACCATTGTCTGTGGAGCCGTTTCACCAGATACCGTCACAGTGCCCCATCCTGCACATGCCCATAACGATTATATGCATGAGCATCCACTCTTCGATGCACTGGAAAACGGATTCCGGAGCATTGAAGCGGATGTGTTTACCCAGGACGATTCTTTGTATGTGGCACATGACAGGAAGGATATCAAGCCGGGAAGGACGCTCCGGGCGCTCTACCTGGAACCACTTATGGAGTACATTTCTGATGGTGAACAAACCATCTATGATAGTGCCTACCCGCTTATCTTGCTCATCGATATTAAGGACGATGCGTTGACTACGTACAGCCTGTTGGACCGCATTTTGAACGATTACCGGGAAATCCTGTGTAAGGTTAGCCAGGAAGCTTATGACGGGGGAAGTGTGATGGTCGTTGTCTCCGGGAACCGTCCTGTCGAATATATGATGCAGCAAACACACCGATTCGCCTTTGTGGATGGCCGGATGGAGGATCTTTCGGAAGAATACCCTCCACTCCTTATGCCCCTGATCAGTGACAGATGGACTAAATATTTCTCCTGGATGGGAAAGGGCGATATGCCAGAAAAAGAGAGGATGCAACTTCGATTGTATGTGCAATATGCCCATAAAAACGGCCAGTTGATCCGTTTCTGGGCTACCCCGGATATACCCGGGAAGGAACGCGAAGCCGTCTGGACGGAATTATTGGAAGCGGGAGTGGATCTGGTCAATACCGATGATCTCGGTGGACTGCGGGCGTTC
>SPBY01000544.1 GCA_004525825.1 Bacteroidia bacterium | reverse complement strand
TGATGGTGAAGGTCTCCGGATCGGTATCTGCAAAGACCGGAAGGGCATGCTGGTTGAAGATCACGTTGTAACTGGCGATAAAGGTAAAGGGAGAGACGATCACTTCGTCTCCGGCATCGACTCCCATCACCTGGAGGGCGGTAATCAGGGCAGCCGATCCGCTGGCGGTGGCTACAACCCTTTTGGCTCCGATGAGTTCGGCATACTCCTTCTCAAATTCATTGCATTTGTTCCCATCGCCCCGGTACCAGTCCGCGCTCCGTAGTAAAGCCATCATGGGTTTTTCCGCTTCGGGATCCCATACGGGCCAGCTTAACCATTTGGCGGTTCTGACCGGTGTGCCCCCTTTCAGGGCCAGTTCTGTAGCAGTGCCTTCGGCGGCTCCGAATACAGGCAGAGAATTTGTGAGCATGGCACCGGCAGCCCCGGCTGAGGTGCTGGCGATAAATTTTCTCCTGGTAAGGTGTTTGGTTTTCATGATGTGAGGTTTATTGGATATCAATATCGTACTTATTTAGCAATCCGGTCACCGACGGCATGGAAAACTTTGCCCCCCTGAGGTAATTGTTCTCAGGATCAAAGGTATAGTTGAAGGCTGTGGTGAAATCGGCTTTCTCCAGCAGGGTGTTTTCAAAGATGGAATTGAGAAGGTCACACTGGTCAAAATGTGCTCCATTCAGATTGGCTTCGGTGAAGTCCACTTCTTGCAGGGCGCAATTGATAAAGCGGATACGACCCAGCTTGACCCGGAAAAAAGAAGCGTGGTTCAGCTGGCAGTTCTCAAAGCTGAGGGTCAGACCAAGAGGGTTGCAAGTATCGAAAGGGAGCCCAAGCATCTTGCATTCTTTGAAATCTGCTTCCTGGAAAGAGGCTTTGGTCAATACGGCATTGCTCAGGTTGCACGCGGTGAAGCTACAATCGATGAACCTGAAATCGCTCAGATCCGCATTAGACAAGTCACACGAAGAAAAGGTACAGCACTCATAATCCCCTTTCACCAGAGCGGTTTCAGAGAAATTCATCCTCTCAAAGGCCTTGTCTTCGATATAGGGTCTTTCCATCATAATGCGATACCAAAGCTTAGTCCTGCAGAATCCGGATTAATTCAGGTAGGAATATAATGATTCCTGCGATAACTGCCAGTATACTTGCCAGAAGCACGGCTGCGGCGCAGTAGTCCTTGACCTTCTTAATCTCCTCATGGTATCCGGGTGAAACCACGTCAGCCAGTTTTTCAATGGCTGAATTGAATATTTCAGCTATAAACACCCCAAAAATAGCGATGGCCAGAACGGCCCATTGCCAGGGCGAAATATGCAGGACTATGCCCAGGATAGATGTTAAAATGGCCACCAGCAGGTGGATCCTTGAGTTATGCTCATAAACAAGGAGATTTCTGATTCCTGCGAAGGCGTATTTGAAGCTAAGCAGCCTGCGCTTCAGGGCGAATGGTTCTTTGGTATTGCTCATAGGATTATTCCTGAGTAAGTTGCTTTTGATACCACCAGATGGAGAATAGGATCACCCCCTCACCCATCCCGAATATCCACCAGGGGAAACGGTCCGGGATATAGCGGGTGGCCACCTCCAGCACCTCCGGATTTTTCACCTGAAACATCTGCACCAAGGTGAAGTGGGTCAGCATATGCTGAGAGTAGTCACAGATAAATCCGAAAATCAGGATCAGCGATCCCAGGATCACGCCTGCCCAAATCTTTCCGGGTATGCGGGTCACCAGACCCCGCTCATTCCCGACCAGGATCACCAGGGCCAGCAGGATCATGGTCAGCGAGACCAGCACCGGAGAAAGGACAGGTCCGGTCCATGTGGTAGGGATCAGGAAGAGTATGTCCCAGGTCATCAGCGACTGGGGCCATCCCAGAAGCAGCCAGAGGAAGACATAGTAGAAGATGTCCCAGATGGCAAAGCTGTATATAAACCAGGCAAAGCCGGTACTAAAGCGGCGGGCCGCAATCATGCCAATGGAGACCAGCATCACCAGGGTGGCCATCTCGCGCAGTAGTTCGGTCACACCCAGTCGGACCGGCATGAGTGAAAGGGGGAAGTCAAATCCAGCCGGATAGAGTATTTCTCTCAGGTAGACCACCACTGCACTTTCCAGAAAACCCATGGCAATGGCAAAGGCAGTAATAGTGAGGAACAACCTGCGAAGTTTCATGGCAGAGAATTATCTCAGAAAGATAGGAAATTCGTTACAACTGTCAGGGCTCATTGCCGGCCAGTTTCTTGCACACAAGGATTTTTGGCCCACTTCGAACCATTGCAAAAACCGATCTTCCTAAATTGAGGTATTTATATTGAATACTAAGAGGCTTCTTTGTAAATTTCGAGAGCATGAAGCAATATAAATTAAAGCAGCGCTTATGAAAACAATCCAATTTGAATTAAATGGCGAGGCCGCCAGCGTTTCAGTGATGCCGGAAGAATCCCTGTTGGGGGCACTCCGGGAAACCCTGGGACTCACCGGCACCAAATTTGGCTGTGGTGCCGGCTATTGCGGATCCTGCACGGTCATCATGGACGGTGAAGCGGTACGATCCTGCATTACTCAGGCCACGGATGCCGAGGGTAGCGCCGTACTTACCATTGAAGGCCTGGCCAAGAACGGCAGCCTCCATCCCCTTCAGGACGAATTCATGAAACTGGATGCCCTGCAATGCGGTTATTGCACCCCCGGCATGATCATGAATGCCTACGGACTGCTCCTGAACAACCCTGAACCCTCCCGGGAGGAGGTGATCATTGCCATGGATGAGAATCTTTGCCGGTGTGGCGTACACACAAGGATTATTCAGGCCATTCAAAATGCCGGAAAACGAATGACTAAAACCGTGATGCCATGAAAAGAGACAAGCAATACAACGAAAGGTTGTTCAAGAGTATGCGCAATCCCCACGAAATCGATCGCAGGGGATTTATGAAACGTATCGGAGG
>SPBY01000296.1 GCA_004525825.1 Bacteroidia bacterium | reverse complement strand
TTGGTGGGGGAGCTATCTGGACTGAAAGCTTTTTGTTTTGACACGGAGACCACCGGGCTTGATCCGCTGGCAGCAGAACTGGTGGGCATTGCATTTAGCTGGGAAGCACATTGCGCTGTTTATTTGGCCTTTGGCGATGATCCCAAAGAGATGAAGCTTTGGATAGAGATGCTTAAAGCACCTTTTCTGGATCCCGGTATTGAAAAATATGGCCAGAATCTGAAATATGATCTACATATCTTAAAGAATTATAATATAGAAGTTAAGGGCAGGTTATTTGATACCATGGTTGCACATTTCATCCTGAAGCCGGAGCAGAAACATAACCTGAATGTGCTTGCAGAGCAATACCTGGATTATTCCATGGTTAAAATTGAGTCACTGATTGGTGAAAAGGGAGTACGGCAATCATCGTTCAAATCTGTTCCTCCCGAAAAGGCTTGTGAATACGCCGGAGAAGACGCGGACATTACCTGGCAATTGACAGAAATATTTAAGAATGAGCTGCAACAGGAGGGTTTCAAGGACTTGTATGAAAAGATAGAAATGCCCTTGATTCCTGTATTGATGAAAATGGAGCATCAGGGAGTAAAGCTGGATGTGAAAGCTTTGAATATATTCGCAGTAGAATTACGGGAAGATATCATTAAAGAGGAGCAGGAAATTTTTTCTCTGGCGGGAACAGAGTTTAATATAGGTTCGCCCAGGCAGTTGGGAGAAATACTTTTCGACAGGCTGAAGATTATTCCTGATCCAAAAAAGACAAAAACCAAGCAATATGCCACGGGCGAAGAAGTGCTGGTAGAATTGAAAGATAAGCACCCTATCGTAGAAAAAATGCTGGAATACAGGTCCTTAAAAAAGCTTCTTAACACTTATGTGAGCGCCTTACCAAAGCTGGTGAAGCCAGGAACCGGTAAAATTCACACCTCTTTCAACCAGGCGCTGGTCACCACCGGAAGACTTTCTTCTGTAAATCCAAACTTGCAGAACATTCCGGTAAGAGAGGAGAGGGGACGAGAAATTCGGAGGGCATTTATACCGGAAAGCAAGGAAAACATATTCTTCTCTGCCGACTATTCACAAATCGAACTGCGACTGATGGCTCACTTAAGTAGAGACCAGCAGATGATAGAAGCTTTTGTAAATGGAGAAGACATACATACGGCCACTGCCGCAAAGATTTATAAGCTTGATCCTCAAGAAGTTAGCAAAGAAATGAGAAATCGGGCTAAAACTGCCAATTTTGGAATTATTTATGGAATCTCCGCCTTTGGACTGGCACAGAGAATGCGTATTTCGAGAAGCGATGCACGCGCATTGATTGATGGTTATTTTGAGACATATCCTGGTGTTCGGGAGTTTATGGATTCATCCATCAGGATGGCACGGGAGAAAGGATATGTGGAGACCATGTTTGGACGGAGAAGGTACTTGCCCGACATCCTTTCCAGGAATGCAGTGGTAAGGGGAAATGCCGAACGAAACGCCATTAATTCACCCATACAGGGTTCAGCGGCAGATGTCATCAAGATCGCCATGATTCGCATACAGGATACCATGGATAGTGAGGACCTTCAATCCTCCATGATCCTGCAGGTACATGATGAATTAAATTTCGATGTGGTACCCGGGGAATTGGAGAGGGTGAAGGCCATTGTCGTGAAAGAGATGGAAAATGCTGCTTCTTTGTCGGTCCCGCTTACAGTGGATTGGGGAGCAGGAGCCAACTGGCTGGAAGCACATTAATAATCCGGATTGACCGACCCGGCCCTTGCAAGAGCACCCTGGTTTCCGGCAAGCACTTCTTTCAGCATGCCCGGGGTATTAAATACCTCTTTCGCTTTGTCGAGTTGAACATCTTCCTGGATTTGAGCCAAAATACGGCCGGACTGGAAATAGTAACGATTTACAATCTCTTCCAGAAGAATCTGCTTGATCTCTTTTTCAAAGGTCTCAAGATCTTGCAAGTTGTTGTGAATGAGCTTATCTTCCAGTGAGGAGAACTCCTCTTCGGCCAGTTCGTAATATTTTTCTCTTTTGGCCGTGCGTATCAAATCTGCAAAGGCCTTTTCACTGGCCGTCTGGAATTCAAAATTCTTCTCTTCAAGAAATACTTTAAAAAGCTCATAATCTTCATCTGATAATGAGAATGTTTCAGGCGAGTCAATTTCGTCATTCACGTTGCGGTAACGGGTGGCGAAATCAAAGAACATGCTCTGAGTGAATAGTTGAATGGCAATTTCAGAAAGCATTTCGGGAACCACTTCAAAATCTGGTTCAATTCCGCCTCCGTCGTACACCAGTCTTCCGCTCCTGGTGGAGTATTCAGAAATCAATGAATCAGGGATGTGTCCGACACTTCCATCTTCGTTGCGGTGAGTATAATCAAGTGCCTGGATGCACCTTCCGCTGGGGATATAGTATTTGGCAGTAGTGACTTTCAGCTGAGCATTGTATTTTAAGGGCCTGGAAGTTTGAACCAGACCTTTCCCAAAAGTACGTTGTCCGATCACCACGGCCCGGTCCAGGTCCTGGAGGGCTCCGGCAACTATCTCAGAAGCAGAAGCAGATCCCCGGTTGACCATTACTACCAGCGGAATTTCAGTATCTACCGGTTCGCGGGTGGTGGAATAGTCCGAGTCCCATTGCTCCATCTTCCCACGGGTATTGACGATCATCTCACCCTTATTCACAAAAAGATTGCAGATCCTTACCGCCTCGATCAACAGGCCACCCGGATTGGCACGCAGATCCAGCACCAGGGATTTCAACTCATGGTCTTTCTTAAGAGCCGTAAGGGCATCTTCGACCTCTTTGCCTGCTCCGGTAGTGAAATTTGATATGTAGATATATCCTGTACTTTGATCAAGCATGCCAAAATAGGGAACATTTTTTATGGAGATCTTCTCCCTTGCCAGGGTAAAACTCAAAGGTTTTTCCTCTCCGAATCGTTCAATGGTCAGGACAAGTTCAGTACCGGGCTTTCCTTTTAGTTTATCACTTACCGATTCAATGGCCATGTCCTTGGTGGATACCCCATCCACTTTCAGGATCTGGTCGCCGGCACGTATCCCTGCTTTTGCAGCAGGAAAACCATCATAAGGTTCGGCGATCATCACGGAATTGCCCGATCTGCGAATCAGGGATCCGATACCCCCATATTCCCCGGTGGTCTGAAATTGAAATTCATCCATGTCCGATTCAGGGATAAAGGTCGTATAGGGATCCAGAGAGGAGAGCATGGCATCAATACTGGTAGTGACCAGATCTTCAGGATCTGTTTCGTCTACATAAAACATGTTGAGTTCCCGGAAAAGGGTATAGTAAATATCCAGGTTCTTAACCAGTTCGAGATCTTTGTTTCCCAGGGTAGAAAATCCAACACTAAAAATAACAATGAGGAGTCCTCCCAGGTATATGAAGTGCTTCTTATGTTTCATGGCAAAGCTGTTTTATTGGTATAAAGGAACTACAAAGAATTCGAAACTTCCCATATATTAACTTTTTTTAAGAAAAAGTGATAAGTATCTTTGGGGGCAAATCTGATGCAAATGCTAGGCCAGGAGATCCTTTTAAAAGCAACAATTCATCAACCCACATGGTACTTTATCTACCTGTTCCTGCTTACAGGATTCTTTGCCTGGATAAGGGTGTACTACGGCAACATCATCATCCAAACGGTGCAGGCCTCTGTGAACTTTCAGATGGCCAACAGGATGTTTAATGATAACAGCCTGTTACAGAACCAACTAGATAAAGTTTTATACCTGTTTTATTTTCTGAGCATGGGTTTTTTGCTCTATTATGTTGAATTAAGGCTTGGTCGTATCCCCTACGATTTGCATGGCCTGCTGTTGTTCCTGTTCAATCTTGCCTTGCTGGCGGGGGTGTTTCTGGGAAGGCTATTAATGCTTAACATGGCGGGAGTCTTTTTCAACCGCATCAAAGTATTGAGGGAATATCTATACAACGTATTTATCTTTAATAAGCTGACGGGAATAGCTATTCTCCCCCTGATCTTTCTTCTGGTATATACCCGGGGAATACTGCAGGACGTGATTTTCTGGCTTACCCTGCTTGTTGTTTTTGGAATTTTCCTGATGAGGCTGATCAGAGGGGTGGAATTTTCTTACAGGAAAGAAGTTTTAATATTCTATATGTTTTTGTACCTTTGTGCGCTTGAAATAGTTCCTCTTGTATTATTATACAGGTGGTTAGAAGGTGTCCTTTAAGCAGAGAATTAAAACTGACTGTACCATGGGAAGAATAAGGAAAATCCTTGTTTCTCAGCCAGAGCCTGAGAATAATAAGTCACCCTATTTTGATTTAGCCAGCAAACACAATTTAAAAGTCGACTTTAGGCCATTCATTCATGTGGAGGGCGTGACAGCCAGAGACTTCAGGCTGGAGAAAGTAGATTTGGGGTCTCATACTGCAGTTATTTTTACCAGCAAAACATCCATTGACCATTATTTCAGAATGGCTGAGGAGACCCGGACCAGCATTCCCGATACCATGAAATATTTTTGCGTCTCGGAAGCCACAGCCTATTATCTTCAAAAATACATTGTCTATCGTAAAAGGAAGATCTTTTATGGCAATGGTATGATTACCAACCTGGTTGAGATCATGAAAAAGCACAAGGATGAAAAATTCCTTCTTCCTTTGTCTGCTGCTCATAAAGAAGAAATTCCAGAGCTTTTGAAGGACAGCAACTTCAACTTTTCCAAGGCCGTCCTTTACCGGACCGAGTGCAGCGACCTCTCTGACCTGGCCGATGTGAATTATGATATTCTGGTGTTTTACAGCCCTTCAGGAATCAAGTCGCTCTTCCAGAATTTTCCCAATTTCAAACAGAACAACACCAAAATTGCTTCATTTGGTGCCAAGACTGCAAAAGCTGCAGAAGAAGCCGGACTGCGCCTGGATATTACCGCACCACAACCGCAGGCCCCTTCCATGACCATGGCTCTGGAGAACTTCATAAAGGAACACAATAAGAT
>SPBY01000261.1 GCA_004525825.1 Bacteroidia bacterium | reverse complement strand
GTGGTACCGATCATGGGGAAGCACTCCCTGGCGGAGGTATACTTCCTTGCCAGGTCCAGATCCTCCTGGGTTTGCATGGGAAGCGACTCGGCATTTACGCCAAAACTCCTGCAAACACTTGCCATCACATAGGATGCATCACTCAGGTAGGGGAAGTAAAGCTTCCTGTCCATCATGGGAGAAGAATTCATTTTACCCGGAACATATACCTTCTTCTTTTTCTCTTCGCCCATCCTGGAGCCCTTCAGGCTGTCCAGAAATGCCTCGTAACGGGTAATCATTCCGGCGTCGGCACCATGTTCATCGACCTCAATCTCCATATAGGGCTTTCCTGCCATTTCCTCATGCACAAAATGGGCCAGGAAAGAGTCGGGTCCGCACCGGAAATTGCCCATGTAGATGCCATGGAGGCGTTTGTCCCGGGCAATGATCCTGGAAGCAGCAAGAATGCGCTGACCGTTGGGCCAGTACATCTTGTTATAGTCGTCGGTGATGTGCTCATCGGCCAGGGGCAGATAGTCCATGGGGATGGGAAGCACATCCAGGTTGATCAGCTTCTCCACCATGCTCAGGTTGAGGGCCGGATCGCCGGTGTTATAAGGACGTCCGATAATCGCCAGGATCTCCTTGTCTTCGGGCAGATTGGCCATTACCTCGCGGCCCCTGGCTTTGACACGCTCTTCAAACAGGTCCTGTTTTACATCGGCCTTAAGCATGGCCGCTATAATTTGCTTCTTGCTAAGATTGAATTTCTTTCCAAAGTAGTCATAGAGCTCCTTCTCCACTACCTTTCCGTAGTAACGGAAGTTGAGGGTGGGGCTCAGCAGTTTCTCTCTTTGTTCTTCCTGGATGGAGGCCTTCACCATAAAGGGGACCGTTTGTACCCAGGGGCAGTTACAGTTGGAGGTGGGATTGTCCTTGGCAGCTTTTGAATTAATAATGAAAGGGACGAAAATATAATCCATCTTTTCTTCCAGCATCTGATATATGTGACCGTGCATTACCTCCACCGGGAAGCAGGTTTCGGCCACAATCATGCCCAGGGCCTTCTTTACCGTCTGATTGTTGGTCTCTTCCGATACCACCACGTTAAATCCAAGCTCTGTAAAGAAGGTGCTCCAGTAGGGGAACTGCTGGTAAAATACCATCAGACCGCGCGGGATCCCAATAGTTGGTTTTTCGGGATCAGTATTTGGCTGGAAACCATCAGTGAGCATCTCTACGCGTTCCTCGAAGTAGTTGGGGATGCCCTGGCCTTTGCCCTTGCGTTCGTCCAGTTCGTACTTTTCGCACCTTCCACCATAGAAAAGCGGCTTCTTTTCGCCTTCAATCCTTATCCTTCGGATCTCGCACAGGTTGGAGCATGCCTTGCAGGTGAATTTGTCCACCGTATAAGGAATCTTACTGATATCAAAACCCTTGAAGCGGGTCTCCAGCTTGTTCTCCTTGACATGGTCGCGTGCCAGCATGGCGGCACCAATGGCACCGGTAACATCAAAATGCGGCGGGATGTGAATTTTCTTTCCTGTCACTTTCTCAAAGGCAGCCACCACGGCCAGATTGTTGGTTACCCCACCCTGGAACAGGATGTGGTCGCCAATTCGTTTCTTGCGGACCACTTTCTGAATGTAGTTGTGCACAATGGAATAGGCCAGTCCGCCACCAGGTTCTCCTTCTCGACCCCTTTCTGCTGGAAGGAATTCAGGTCCGATTCCATAAAGACCGTACAACGATCGCCCAGTCCTGCCGGCTTATCTGCTCCCAGAGCCATATCTCCAAACTCCTCGATGATGTTGATATCGAGCTTCTCGGCCTGCTCCTGAAGGAAGGAACCGGTTCCGGCGGCACACACTTTGTTCATCTCAAAGTCAACCACCACCCCGTTGTCGATGCTGATGTACTTGGAATCCTGTCCCCCGATCTCAAAAATGGTATCCACCTTGGGATCAAAAACAATAGCAGCTGTGGCCTGTGCAGTGATTTCATTGCGGATCAGGTCGGCCCCTATAAAGTCGCCGGTCAGGTAGCGTCCCGAGCCCGTGGTCCCGGCCCCTTTTACCACCACGCGTTCGCCTATCTCTTCGTAAATTTCAGACATGCCCTGGCGTATGGCTTCCAGGGGTTTGCTGGCGGTAGGGAGATAGCGGCGGGCAATCACCCGGTTCTGATCATCGATCAGCACCACATCGGTACTCAATGATCCGATATCAAGACCCAGGTAGACCTCATATAAGTCTTCGGATTCAGGTATCTTATAGATCTCTTTGTGGATGTCCGATTTTGGTTTAGTAAGAGGATCAAAGGATTTGCCCCTCGATTTCTCACCATGGATGTATTCGTTCAGTCTGGCAGTTCCCTGGTATGCTTTTTCCTCCTTGACCCCGTTGGCCAGATTGTGCAATACGGCCCCTATGGCTCCCATGGAAGTATTGTGATCGGGGATCAGGAGATCACCCTCTTTGGCATTCAGCAGGTCTTTGAAGGCCCTTACCATTCCTATGTTGGAGGAGACCCCTCCCTGGAAAATCGCCGGGAATTTAATGGTCTTTCCTCTGGCCAGAGAAGAAATGAAATTCCGTGCCACTGCAAAGCAGAGTCCGGCCACGATATCATGCACGGGGGTGGCAATCTGTTGCAGGTGAATCATGTCGCTCTTGGCAAACACACTGCAGCGTCCGGCAATCCTTGGAGGATCTTTCGATTTCAATGAAAGTTCCCCAAATTCGTTCTCAATGGATATCCCAATGCGGTTGGCCTGCTGGTCCAGGAAGGACCCGGTTCCGGCAGCACAGAGGGTGTTCAGTTCGAAGTCAGACAGCCTGGAGGCCTTGCCATCCACCTCGTCCATGAAAATCAGCTTGGAATCTTCTCCTCCCATCTCAATGATGGTTCTTACCTCTGGATAGTTTTTAGATACCGAGGTCGATTGTGCCACAATCTCGTTCACATAGGTGCCATCCAGCAACTCGGCAGCCAGTTTTCCACCCGTTCCGGTAAAACTTAGGTGCTTAAACTGGTCCTTTTCATAAGAACCTTCCAGTTCCTCCAGGATCTCTTTTAGTTTATCAAAGGGTTTGCCGTGGTTGTAATCATAACGGTCCAGTATAATCTTCCCATCACTGTCCATGACGACAGTGTTGATGGAAATCGAACCGATATCAAATCCAAACTGGTAATCGGGCTTCATGGTAATTTCTTTTTAAGCTTAGAGGGTTATCCGCCGATTAAAATGCAGAAAATCAAGCAAATAATGCGATGATATTCTTGCTCAAATTTATTGAGCCGCCGAAAATTATAAAAAATTAATGACTCCCCGGATTTTGTAGCCGGACTATCAAGATTAATTAGAGTGGTTCTAAATAAGCCTTACTGCCGAGAGGACAGATATTTCATCACTTTGCCACTGTCATTGGCAGCATCCACTTCGGTGTCTTTGTAAATCATCTTGCCCTCTTTGTCGAGGATGAAGGTCCAGCGCTGGATAGTGGTTCCTCTTTCCAGATCGAAGGTTATTCCCTTGATTTCCCGTTTGAGGGTACCCCCTTCACCATAGGGAACTCCAAAAAGCTTTGCAATTTCACCCGTATCATCAGACAGTAATGTGAAGTTGAGGTTGTGCTCCAGGGCAAATAGTTCCAAGGTCTTTGGCTTATCGCCCGACACTCCCACCACCTGAGCGCCTACAGCTTCCAGTTCACCCTTCTGATCGCGGTAAGAGCAGGCTTGTTTGGTACAACCTCCGGTAAAGGCTATGGGATAAAAATAGACCACCAGGTAGTCTGCCTTTTTGATTTCCTTTTTCAGAGTCCACTTCTGGCTGTCCTGGTCTAAGGCAGTGAAGTTGGGAACTTCTTCTCCCTGTCTTACCTGAGCTTCCATGTGCAGCGCCAGACCCACGATTGATAGTAAGATGACAAAGAATCTTTTCATAGCTTTGGTATATTTATTTTACAAACAATAGCCAGCGAAATTTGTTTTCTAATTTACATCAATTTACTCTGCAATACCATATATTAACCTATGTATAAGCACCTGTTTGGACCGGTTCCCTCACGCAGGCTGGGTATGTCGCTGGGCCTTGACCTGATCCCCCATAAGATCTGTTCACTCAATTGTGTCTATTGTGAATGTGGAAGGTCCACCACACTGACCGGTGAAAGGAAGGAATATGTTCCGGTGGAGGAGGTGTATAGCGAGCTGAACGATTTCTTTGAAAACCATCCGGATCCCGACTACATCACTTTCTCGGGTGCCGGGGAACCCTCCCTTCATTCCCGCATCGGGGAAGTGATCGCATTTGTGAAGGAGCTTCGTCCCTCGATCCCTGTGGCGGTGCTGACCAATGGGACCCTTTTCGGCGATCCACAGGTGCGCGGTGAGCTGATGCAGGCCGATCTGGTGCTGCCCTCGCTGGATGCTGCCACCGAAGAGGCATTGAAGAGGATCAACCGACCACTGCGTAGCATTCGTCCCGAAGCCTATATCGGGGGACTGATCAGTTTCAGCCAGGAGTTTACCGGCGAAATTTGGCTGGAGATTCTTATCCTGCCTGGTTATAACGACGATCAGGAGAACCTGGAAGCCCTTAAAAAAGCACTTGGGAAGATCCACCCCCACCGCATTCAGCTTAATACCCTGGACCGTCCGTGTACCGTGGGAGGTTTGTGGCCGGCCACCCACGCCCGTTTGCAGGAGATTGCCGATTACTTTGAAATGGAGCAGGTGGAGATCATCGCCCCCCCCGAAGATCGGAACCAGGTGAAATCTTATCGCACCGACCTGGATGCTGTGATCCTGGAAACACTCTCCCGGCGTCCTTGTACACTGGAGGACCTGGAAAAGATCCTGGGTCTGCCTGTCATTGAGATTAACAAATTTCTGGGGGTGTTGGAGGAGGCGGGCAAGATCGAAACGTCCCGGCAGGAGCGGGGTACCTTCTATCAGATCAGGATTTTAGAATAATAATAAGGACCTTCTTTTCGGAAGGTCTTATTCGTGTGGAGCATATCGGAATCGAACCGATGACCTCTTGACTGCCAGAACAAATCGGGGATTTTCCACACAACTCCACCATACTATCATTCACTACATTACAAAAACAATGTAAAGTTGTTTTTCCTATATACTTCACCCATTTTCCGTTTATCTGGCAAATTATCTGGCAATTTTCAGGGATTTATTAAAATGTATGTCAACTTCCTGGACCTACGGCAGATTATGATTAGAGAATAATCCACAAATCATAAAATATGCATGAAGTGCCACAAAAAAATGAAAGTGAGAACCAGGAAAGATCACTGGGAAAAGACCGATTCTGGTTACCCAGGTAAATGCCATGGTATTC
>SPBY01000242.1 GCA_004525825.1 Bacteroidia bacterium | reverse complement strand
GTCCAGCATGAAGGGATCCTTGAATTGCTCCAGGTCCAACTTGTTCAGGAACTTAATCACCGACTCCTCCGATTCGCCCAGGTAAGGTGGCATGGAGGCTTCGCCATAGCCCGTATATCCTTCAAATTCAATTTCGGTGAGCACCACCGGGGTGGTGTTCCTGGAATTGCCGGCCACTGTAAAGGTATGACGCAGCTGAAGCTCATAGGGCCTGAAACTCAGTTTCATTTTTCCGTTCCCGATCACAGCCGGTGCAGCCGGAGTGCTACAGCCTGCCAGCGGGAAAGCGCTGGCCAGGGAGGCCGCTCCCACGCCTAAGATAAAGCTTCTTCGTCCTGTTTTCATTCTGAGTCGGAGATTATTTCCTGGTAAAACTTGTTTTCTGCAATGGGATGGAAACCCACAGCTTCTTCTCCCAGGATTCTCACCGATCTGACAAAAATCTCAGGATAACGCTCAATGAAATTCTCCTTCGTACTGTCCATGCTGTTGATGCTCACCCGCTCTTTCCATCCTGCCGAATGGATATACTCGCCGCCTCCAATGTACATGGCCACATGGGTCACACTCTCTTTCTGATCTTCTGTTGCCTTGCGGCCAAAGAATAGGAGATCGCCCGGCTCCAGTCCCTCGGCCACAAATTCTGTGCTTAGTTCCCTGCCGATCAAAGCCTGCATATCGGCATCCCTGGGCAGCTGAATCCCATTCATAAAATAGACATTGCAGACCAGTCCGCTGCAATCGATATTTTTGGAAGAGGTCCCTCCCCAGAGGTAGGGAATGCCATGAAATTTCATGGCTGTTTGTACCAGATTCTCTTTCAGGGGAGTTTTGTAAAATACCACCTCAGCAGGACCAATGTCACTGCTTCGAACCCATCCCAGTCTTCCATCGGGATATTGAACCTGGGAGAAATCGGGGCCTTCCGAGACCAGAACTACTATGTTCCCGATTACCAGGTCGGTCACCGGCATGGATGCCTCATCGGGTTCGCTGTAAGTCATGCCATACTGGGCCGTAAAAACAACTTTCTCGGCTTCCTTATAGGCAGCCAGTCCCTCCTGGTCCAGGATATTTACTTCCGCCGTGTTCACCCACCCAATGTAGCCGTCCGCCAACTGGATCAGGCTCTTTCCACCTTCGGTTTTCAGGATCCGGACCGGTGCTCCCAGCAGGGCCTGGGTGACCAGCTCCTTTTTGCTGCTGGGCTCCTTTCGCAAATGAATCACCGAATTATTGACCAGGCCGTTCACCACAGCTCCCTCCCCTTCTATCGGAATCAGGAGAAGTTCATTTTCCACTCCGGGAAACTGCTTTTCTAAAGACTGCTGGATGGCATGATAGGCTTCTCTGGAACTTACTTCACCCATCAACATCACCCGGGAATCTTCGGCAACAATCACCGGATTCCACCACTCGATGCGATCATCGGGGACATATTTGCTCTTAAGTTCTTCCAGGAAGCTATCCAATTCTAACAGCGTTTTATCAGCCTTGGAAGTACAGCCTCCCAACAACACCAGCACCAGAAGGACTGGCATCCATAAACTTTTAAGTTTCTTCATGTACAGGACTTTAGTCTAGCTTAAAAATAGCAATTAAAATGGTACCTGCCACTGATCCCAATATCAGTTGTTACATCCTAAATACGGGTTAAATTTAGATTGATTCTGATGAAACCGGGAGAGAAGGCAGATTTTATCCGGATGTTACAGGAGAAGGGGCATACAGTTCTGATGACAGGAGACAGACTTAACGATGCCGGAGCCCTGATGCCCGTGAGCTCTGTATCGGTTGTGGCCTCTGCCACATTTGTTACCCGTGCGGCGGGACGGTTTACACGCCGCTGATAAGATTTAGTAAAGCTTCAATTTTGTATCTTGGGCTTATGTAAAAAAATGAAAAATTAATCTAAATGAATACACGACTATTATTACTGTTGGTTTTATCCTTCCTTATTTCCTGCAACTCAACACCTGTAAATCAAACTGTTACTGCAGAAGAAATAATAAGCCAAGACAAAGACAAAGAGATACTGGAACAGATTTTCGAGCTCTATTCCGAAGAAAAAGAAGCAACAACTTCGGCTTTGATGGTGAAGGTAGGCAGGTTTTTTCTGGAAACACCCTATGTTGCCCATACCCTGGAAACAGAGGATGAGCAACTGCTTATAAATTTACGGGAGATGGACTGCACCACATTTGCGGAAAACTGTCTGGCTATCTCCCGAACCATTCAGAGTGGAAATCACACTTTCGATCAGTTTAGCTCTGAATTACGTACGGTCCGATACCGTGATGGGAAAATCGATGCTTACCCTTCCCGCTTACATTATTTTTGTGATTGGATCTATAACAATCAGCAGAAGGGTCTGATTAAGGATATGTCAGAAGATATTGCACAGACCTCCTTCCAAAAAGAGATCAATTTTATGAGTACCCACCCCGAGAGTTACAGGCAACTTAAAGAAAATGCTCCACTGGTCGAAATCTTAGCCGGGCAGGAGAAGCTCATATCAGCGCGGAAAATGTTATTCATCCCTACCAGTAAAATAGCAGAGGTTGAAAGCGAACTGATGGAGGGTGATATCGTAGGGATTACCACCGAAATAGATGGCATCGCTATTATGCATGTGGGGATCCTGGTCCGGCAGGAAGGACGTATCCATTTGATGCACGCTTCATCGAAGGCGGAAAAAGTGGTAATTTCCGAAAATACCCTGGAGGACTATCTGGTGAACAGAAAGTCCGCCAGCGGCATTATGCTGGCCCGGCCCTTATAGCAAACGCTACAGAACCTCATGCTCGGTCCGGCGAATGATTTCCTCCTGCAGCTCCGGGCCCAGATCGTTGAAATAGTCGCTGTATCCGGCCACCCTTACAATCAGGTCCTGGTACTTCTCCGGATGCTTCTGGGCGTCCCTGAGGGTAGCTGCCGAAACCACGTTGAACTGAATATGGTGCCCGTCCATCCGGAAATAGCCCCGGATAAGTTGCGTTACCTTTCGGATGCTCCTCTCATCCTTGAAAAAGTCGGGGGTGAACTTCTGATTGAGCAGGGTCCCGCCTGTCTTCAGATGGTCGATCTTCAGGGCAGAATTAAGCACTGCGGTGGGCCCTTTGCGATCCATTCCCTGGAAGGGAGAAATTCCCTCCGAGAGAGGTTCACCGGCCAGCCGGCCATCGGAAGTGGCTCCCACCACTTTGCCAAAGTAAACGTGGGAGGTGGTGGGCAGCATATTGATCCGGTAAGTGGCCCCGCGCGGACTCTTCCTACCGTTCACTTCATCGTAAAAAGTATCAAAGACCCAGGTAGCATGCTGGTCGGCTAAAGCATCGTCGTTGCCATACTTGGGAGTATCGTACAAAAGTGCGGCTCTGAACTCGTCGTGTCCCTCATAATTATCGGACAGGACCTTCAGGAAGGTCTCCAGGCTAATGGAGCCTCCTTCAAACACATGGTGTTCCAGGGCTGCAAACATATCGGAGATGGAACCCAACCCCACCCCCTGGATATAGTTGGTATTGTAGCGGGCGCCTCCTGCATTGTAATCTTTTCCCTTGGTGATGCAGTCGTCAATCAGCAGTGACAGGAAGGGCGCCGGCAGATGCCGCGTGAAAATCTGCTCGATGATGTTGCTCCCGGTTACCTTGATATCGATAAAGTGTTTCAACTGTTTCAGGAAAGCAGCCCGTAATTCATTCAATGAACTTAGATTGGAAGGATCGCCACTCTCCACACCGATCAACTTGCCGGTTCTGGGATCTACCCCGTTGTGCAGGGTAATCTCCAATACCTTCACCAGGTTAAAATAGCCGGTCAGGATGTAGGCTTCTTTCCCGAAGGCTCCGCTTTCCACACAGCCGGAGGCCCCGCCATTGCGTGCATCTTCCAGCCTTTTTCCCTGCCAGACCAGCTCCTGGATGATGGCATCGGTATTGAAAATGGAGGGTTGCCCGAAGCCGGTTTTTACAATCCTAAGGGCACGGTCCACAAAGCTGTCAGGATTTTTCCTGGAAATCTGGACCATGGACGAGGGTTGCAGAAGCCTCATTTCTTCGATCACATCCAGCAGGATGAAGCTCATCTCGTTCACCGCATCCGATCCATCCTCCTTTAGTCCCCCGGTATTGATCAGGCAAAAATCGGTGTAGGTGTTGCTCTCCTCGGCAGTGATACCCACCTTGGGAGGAGAAGGGTGGTTGTTGAACTTGATCCAGAAGGATTGCAGGAGCTCTTCGGCTCCTTCAGCATCCAGGTGTCCGCTGGCCAGGTCCTTCTGGTAAAAAGGCAGCAAATGCTGATCGAGCCTTCCCGGATTAAAGGAATCCCAGGGATTCAGTTCGGTAATTACCCCCAGATGAACAAACCAGTAGTATTGAAGTGCTTCCTGCATGGTGGTGGGAACCTGTGCCGGTACTTTCCTGCATACCGAAGCCATCTGTTTCAATTCAGCCTGCCGTTGAGAATTGCTCTCCTTTTCTGCCAGTTCATCCAGCTTTTCAGCATGCCTCCCTGCAAACATGATCAGGGCCCTGGCGGTAATGGCCATGGCTTCCAATTCTTCCTTTTTATCATAGGCCTCCGGGTCCTCCCTGAAATTAAGGGCTGATATGTTGGCCCGGATCTCCCCGATGAGATCCTCCATTCCTTTCCCGTAAATCTTATCTCCCAACACCGTATGGCCCGGGGCCCGCTGTTCCTGGAACTCGGTAAATACGCCTGCCTCATAGGCTGCTTTCCAGCTTTCATCCAGGTTAGAAAAAATTCTTTCCCGGTTGGTCCTGCCGGTCCAGTAAGGAATAATTACTTCCTCAAAGGCCTTTCGGGTTTCGCGGTCCACTTTGAAGCTTACCTTCGCTCTTCCATCGAGAATATCCAGGTCCTTTAGGGAATGAAGGTTTATCTCTGGATAGGTAGGGGTTGCCTTTGGGGCCGGTCCTCTTTCCCCCACAATCAGTTCGCCCTTGTTGATGCAAATTTCCTTGTGCCGGAGGATGTACTCAAAGGCCTTTGCCCTTTGCACAGGTACCGAATCCTCGGCAGCTGAAAGCTCCTTGTAAAACTGAGTCACCAGCAATCCACGTTCGGCCGAAAGCCGGTTTACTGCTTGCAGGGATTCCTCTCTTAGTTTTTTAATTCTCTCGGTCATTTTTTTTAATATTTGCCTGTGGCCTGCGCGATCAGCCGCCGATAATTACCTCCAGGCCTGTTTTTTCAAATGTCGTTTTCAATTTCAGCATCTCTGCCTCACCAGGTTCCTTTACTTCCTGAAGCTGCTGCTTCATCTTCAGTCTATGGTACTTGTTGTCAGCAATACGGTGGTAGGGCAGCAGATGAACTTCCTTCATCTCTTCCGCACGCTTCTTGATAAAACTGACCATAGTGCCAATCTCTTCAGGAGAGGTATTTATACCGGGTATCACAGGGATTCTGAATATTAAGTTTGCCCCACTCTTAAGCAGATAATCGGCATTGGAAAGGATGAGTTGGTTATCGACTCCCGTATACTTCTTATGCAGTTCAGGGCTCATGTTCTTCAGATCGTAGAGGAAAAGATCGGTCACATCC
>SPBY01000030.1 GCA_004525825.1 Bacteroidia bacterium | reverse complement strand
TAGGCATAAAACCCCAGTCACCCAGTTCGGTTCCGGCGTATCCGGTCTGGACCATTTCATCTAAAACCTGCCGGTATCCAATGGATTTCCCTTCCAGCTCGAATTCTAAAGCACCCCACGAACAGGGAGCATTGGCTACTTGAATCATAGTCTTGCTTATATGTTTTAAAATTTACGTGTCCACTCTTTGGGCCAGCGCTCTATCACTACCTTGGTCTGGGTAAAAAATTCTATGGCATGCCGGCCCTGTCCGTGGAGGTCGCCAAAGAAGCTGTCGTTCCAGCCACTAAAGGGGAATTGTGCCATGGGAGCGGCCACTCCAATGTTTATCCCTATGTTTCCGGCATTCGCTCTGCTGCGGAAGGTTCGGGCATTCAATCCGCTGGATGTAAACAGGCAGGCCATGTTCCCGTAGGTATTCCCATTCACAAAATCAATGGCCTGATCGAGGCTATCCATGGGCAGCAGGCTCATGACCGGACCAAAGATTTCCGTATGGATAAGTTCGCCATCCAAAGCCACATTTTCCAGAATACTTGGCTTAACAAAATTTCCGGTTTCGTAACCCCTTATGGAGGCCTTCCTGCCGTCCAAAAGAAGCTTTGCCCCTTCGTCCACTCCTTTGGCAATCAGGTCTTCGATGCGTGACTTAGAGCCGGGAGTAATTACAGGCCCCATTTCGATGCCTTCATCCAGGCCAAAACCTGTAGTTTTGTTTTTCGCAGCTTCCAGCAGGGCTTCTTTGATTACCCCTCTGGAATCGCCCACTGTAACAATGTTTGAGGCAGCCAGACAACGTTGTCCTGCGCAGCCATACACGCTGTCGGCCACAATCTTGGCGGTCATCTCGATATCTGCATCGGGCATGATCACCACCGGATTTTTAGCTCCGCCCTGGGCCTGCACCCGTTTGCCATTGGCCGCACCACGTTGGTAGATATATCTTGCAATAGCAGTGGAACCCACAAAACTGATTGCCTTTACTTCTTTGTGATCCAGCAATGTATCCACACTCTCCTTTCCTCCGTGCACCAGGTTAATCAGGCCCCTGGGCAGGTCCAGCTGGTCAATCAGTTCAAACACCTTCATCATGGTCAAAGGCACCTTCTCAGAGGGCTTCAGTATAAAACTGTTTCCACAGGCAATAGCATAGGGTAAAAACCAGAAGGGAATCATTCCCGGAAAGTTGAAAGGTGCAATGCAAGCACAGACTCCCAGGGGCTGGCGTATCATAAACTCATCAATGCCGCTGGCTATGTTTTCTGAGAATTCGCTTTGCATTAATATGGGTGTTGAACAGGCTGTTTCCACGTTTTCAATACCGCGCTGCATTTCTGCCACCGATTCTGCGAAGCTTTTGCCACACTCAAGCGTAATTAACCTGGCAATCTCTTGTGTATGCTCTTCAAGCAGGAGCTTTAGTTTGTACAAGGGCTGAACGCGTCGCATCACAGGCACATTTCGCCATTCACCCAAAGCCTGTGTGGCAGCCTTCACTGCATCATTCACATCTGAAACAGTCTTTTTCCCGAAAGGGACCCTGGCCAGAACTTCCTGATTGGCAGGATTGACCACATCCAGAGTTGCCTTCTCATGGCTTTCCATCCATCGACCATCGATATAATTTTTCAGAACTTCCATCATTCAACAGATTTGTTTGATTTTAGATTGATCATCTTCGTCCCAGCAGGATATAAATAAGAAAGGTAATAACCACCAGCACGAGGGACAGGTGCTTTGCATATTTCCAGGACACCATCTCGTCGTTTACGGTGGCTGTTCTGATGCCAAAGTTTTTGCGTGGATAGAAATGCGATACTGTGAACATGATAATCACATTCAGTACAAATTCAATTCCCCAGTTGTGAATAAAATGAATATTCACTTTTAATATGAAGGTGGTGACGATGTAGTACACCAGACCAAAGATCAAGGCGCTTTTGGCTCCCACCGCCGATACTCTATTCATGAAAAATCCGGCAAGCATAATGGAGGCAATAGGGATGAAAAATATGCCATTCAACTGCTGCAGAAGCTGGTACAATCCTTCCGGTGCCCTGGCCACCATGGGGGCCGCAAGAATGGCAAAGATGGCCAGGACTGAACTTACCGATCTTCCAATCCAGACCAGACGCTTTTCCCTTACATCCTTATTGATCAGCCTCTTATATACATCCACGCTGAAAATGGTGGCGGCACTGTTTAATACGCTGTTAAAGGTACTTAGCACCGCCCCCATGACCACCGCCGCAAAAAATCCAGACAGTCCCAGCGGCAGCACCTTTTTCACCAGCATGGGGTAAATGAGGTCCTGCTCCTCGTACATGGAATCGCCGAAGTAGTAGAATCCGATGACCCCGGGCAATATGATAATGATGGGAACCAGTATTTTAAGAACGCCTGTAAATAAGAGCCCTTTTTGTGCTTCTACCAGGTTCTTGGCCCCCAAAGCCCGCTGAATAATGGTCTGGTTCATTCCCCAGAAATAGAGCTGGTTAATGATCAAACCGGTAAACAGCACCCCGAAAGGCATGACCGAATCTTTGGCCCCGATCACATTGAACTTCTCAGGAGCATTTTCAAAGACCTTGGTCAGTCCGTGTATTGGGTTTCCGTCCCCAATGGCCACCAGGGCAATTAACGGAATCATAACACCACCGATCATTAGTCCATACCCATTGATGGTGTCGGAAACAGCTACCGCTTTCAGACCTCCGAAGATGGCATATAGAGAGCCTATCAAGCCGATGGCCACCACCGTGATCCACAGACCCTGTGCTTTAGAAACACCCAGATTCTCAGAGACGTTAAAAATGCTTTCCAGATTAATGGCCCCTGTGTAAAGCACAATGGGTAAAAGGGTGACCACAAAAGAAATCACCAGAAAAAGGGCCACCAGACTCCGGGTGAGCCCGTCAAAGCGTTTTTCCAGGTACTCCGGTATGGTGGTTAAGCCCAGTCTTAGATATTTCGGAATAAAGTACATGGCTGCCACCACCAGGGCCAGAGCTGAAGTAACCTCCCAACCTATGATGATAAAACCATTCTTGTAAGAGGAGCCATTCATACCGATGAGATGTTCGGTAGAAATATTGGTCAGAAGCATCGAGCCCGCTATCACCACCCCCGTCAAACTGCGTCCGCCAAGAAAGTATCCTTCAGAAGTGTCAAGCTTTTCTTTCCGCAGTTTGAACCAGGCATAAAATGCCACAAATGCAGTAAAAGCAAGAAAAGTGATTACCGTTAGCATAGGAATGTATCTTAGAAGAAGTATCGTTGCTTCTTTTTCTGTTCTACATATTTCTCACGCGCCTTTTGTACCGATTCTGAGGTGGAAACCTCCGCGATGGGGACGTCCCACCAGGCATATCCGTAGCCTGCCATCTTCCTCTCGGGAACAGTTTCAATATAAATCACCGAAGTCCTCTCTTCCTTTTTGGCATCCTTAAGGGCCTTATTGAATGAGGCTACATCGGTAGTTTTGAAGACCTTTGCACCCAGACTCTCAGCATTCTTGGCCAGATCCACGGGAAGCGCTTCCCCGTCCAGTTGGCCGGTTTTTTCATTGCGATACACATACCTGGTTCCAAAACCCTCGCTTCCAATGGATTTGGAGAGTCCTCCTATGCTGGCAAAACCCCCGTTATCTATCAGGACTATGGTGAGTTTATAGCCCTCCTGCAGAGAGGTAACGATCTCGGAGGGCATCATCAGATATCCGCCATCGCCCAGAATCACATATATCTCGCGGTCCGGACAAGCCATTTTTGCGCCCAGTGCTCCTGATATTTCATAACCCATGCAGGAGTATCCATACTCCAGGTGGAAGCCTTTGGAGTTTCGGGTCCTCCAGAGTTTATGCAAATCTCCCGGCGCGCTTCCCGAGGCACAAAGAACCACGTCTTCGGGCTCCATAAATTCATTGACCGCACCCAGGACCTCGGCCTGACTGGGAACCTCATTTGCCTCAGCGTGGTAGGCCAAGGTCACCTTCTCGTCCCAGCTCCTGTTGTACTGCGACGCTTTGTTCCTGTATGCATCATCCACTTTGTAATCCTTCAACTCGGTCAGCAGCTCCTCCAATACCACCCTGGCGTCACCCGTAAGGGCCAGTCCACTATGCTTGTGTCCGTCAAATTCAGTGATGTTGATGTTTATAAATTTTACCTCCTTGTTTTGGAACGCCGTCTTGGATGCGGTGGTGAAGTCGCTGTAACGGGTGCCTATTCCGATGACCAGATCAGCAGCCTGGCTGAATGCGTTGGCACCTTCGGTTCCGGTGGCGCCAGTGGCGCCTAAATTGTGCGGATCGTCGTAAAGCAATGAACCCTTCCCTGCGAATGTTTCCCCCACGGGAATTCCTGTAGCGTGAACCAGCTCCTTAAGTGCATCTTCGGCTTCGCTGTAAATGACTCCACCCCCGGCGATGATCATGGGTAAGCTGGCTGAACGTATCAACTTTGCAGCTCTGAGCAAGGCATTTTTATCCGGACGGGGGCGGGGAACATGCCATATTCTTTTCTCAAACATCTCAAGCGGAAAGTCGAAAGCTTCCGCCTGTACATCCTGGGGGATGCATAGGGTGACTGCACCGGTATCGGCCGGTGAGGTCAACACACGCATGGCTTCGGGAAGAGCCGTAATTAGTTGCTCGGGCCGGTTAATCCGGTCCCAGTATTTTGAAACCGGCTTAAAACAATCATTCACCGAAATATCCTGCGAAAAGGCCGACTCCAATTGTTGCAATACCGGAGCTACCGTACGTTGGGCAAAAATATCGCCCGGCAGAATCAGTACCGGCAGGCGGTTAATGGTCGCCCCGGCTGCAGCTGTGATCATGTTGGTGGCACCCGGCCCGATGGAAGAAGTACAGGCAAAGGTGGACAGCCTGTTTTTCATTTTTGCATAACCCACGGCCGTATGCACAGCAGCCTGTTCGTTGCGAACCAGGTAGTATCTGAAATCGGGGGTCTGCTGCAAGGCCTGTCCAAAGCCCGCCAGGTTTCCATGTCCGAAAATACCAAAACACCCTGCAAAAAGCACTTGCTCTCTTCCGTCTCGTTCAGTGTATTGCTTCTTCAGGTAATCCAGGGTTGCCTGGGCAACGGTTAGCTTTTTTGTGCTCATTTTAAAATCCTCCTTTTGATTCGATAAATTCCAGAATATCCTTCTCGTAGGGGGTGAAATTGGCACAACCCAGTTGGGTCACCACATGGGCACCGCAGGCATTTCCCATCCTGCAGCTTTTGTAGAGGTCCCATCCTTTCAGGTAACCGTAAATAAAACCTGCAGCGAAAGCATCGCCCGCGCCCAGAATATTTAACACCTCCACCGGGAAACCGGGTACTTCTTGCACGGATCCATCTGCTTGATAAACAATGGCACCACGGGAACCTGTTTTCACGATCAATGCCTCCACTCCCAGTTTCAGGATTCCTTTTATAGCTTCATTAAGGTTTCCTTTTATCTCGGGGGCAGAAATCTGCTGGTGGCTGATGCTCAGCTGAGACTCATCCGTCAGATAGGCCGCCAAAATTTCCTCCTCGGTACCCAGCACCAGGTTCACATTCCGCATGAAAGCACGGCTGGTTACTCCAAAAGCCCTGATATCGTGCCACTGGTCGGCTCTGAAATCCAGGTCAAGCATGACTGGAACCTCGTTCTTTTGAGCAATTTCTGCGGCTAGAAAAGCGGAACTTCGTGTGGGTTCAATGTTTAAGGCTGTTCCCGATACTTCCAGCAATCTAGAAAGTTCAATACCTGCCTTTACCACGTGGTCAATGGTAATTTGCGAATCGGCACAATTGTCACGGTAGTATACCAGGGGGAAACGGTCGGGTGGCTCAATTCCCAGGACCACAGCCGAACTTCTTGCACCTTCAATGACCGGGATATGATCGGTAATAACCCCTTCTTCCTTTAAAAAATGGAGAATAAAATCGCCCACTTTGTCACGACCCACGCCGGTCAGTAAGGAAGCTTTTAAACCCAGCCGGCTGCAGCCCACAGCTATATTCAGTGGAGAGCCTCCCACAAAGGCATGAAATCCCGGAATCTTTTCAAAGGGGGCACCCACTTCCTGTGAATAAAGGTCAATGGAAGATCTTCCGTAAGTGACCACATCATATAGTTTATCCGCTTTGCTCATGTGTTTGGATTTCAAAAGTTCTATTGCTTGTTCATTTCCGCCGTGACCATGGGAATTCTTGGATCGCGCCCCTTCCATGAATCATAGATCCACTTGTGGTCAGGGTCGTCAGTGGCTTTGAGGGATTGATCGCTTCCGGTCAGGAAATTCAGGTAATACACATTGTAGCCATGTCCCGCGGCCACCGGATGGTAGCCCTCGGGCACCAGAACTATGTCGTTGTTTCGTGCCACTGCAATTTCATCTAAGCTGCGATCGTCATTGTAAATCTGTTGAATAGCAAAGCCCTGTGGTTTATCTATTTTGTAGAAATAAGTCTCTTCCAGGCAGGCTTCCAGCACCTGGCCGTTTTCATCCACTTTTCTGGCATCATGTTTATGCGCCGGGAAAGAGCTCCAGTTTCCCGACGGAGTATAGACTTCGACCGATACCAGTCTATGGCAGTCGAAACCAGGTTGGATCAGGCTGTTTATTTGTCGTGTGGCATTGTCGCCACCACGGATCTCTATGGCTGCTTCTTCGGGACGCTTAAAATAAGCTGGGTGGTCCTGGTCCGTTTCACACCACCCATAAGCGATATCGAGCAGCTCACTTTCGGCCCTGAGTTCAAATTCAGTATTTCTGGGAAGATATAGTGTATGTGCTATTCCGCTGAATACATCCTTCCTTCCATTCACGGTCTCCCAGCTTCCCTTGTCTGACCTTACTGAATAATTACCTCCCAGAAGAATAATCGCGTATTCATTTCCCTCCGTATTGGCTAACCACTTCGCCCCCTTTTTCATCAGCCGGGCCTGAAAATTCAGAAACTGCCATCCGGTATCTTCTTTTAAAACGCTCTGGTATACTCCACTGCCCGAAATTGGTTTTGCCAAAAGTGGATATTTTGAATCTCGGATCATGATTTATTCTATATAGGTTTTGTTTCTTAATACAAGTGTAGAAGCCCCTCCAGTTCTTTCATACTCTCAAAGGCTATTGCGCCCAAAAGCTCAAAGGTCTTTTTCTTCTTCCCGTCTGACAATGCATAAACCTTGAACCCACCAGCAAGGGCAGCTCTTATTCCTGAAGTGCTATCCTCGATCACCACACACTCTTCCGGCTCAAAGCCCATGCTACTTGCAGCATGCAAAAATATCCCGGGATCGGGTTTCCAGCTTCCAATATCATAGGAGCTAAAAATCCTGTTTTCAAAGTTATCGAGCAGATTGACCAGACTCAAATTTAACCTGATTTTTTCAACAGGCCCGCTGGATGCCACGCAAAAAGGAACTCTAAGCTTTTCAATTAAACTTCTGATTCCCTTGACCGGTATGAGATCTGTTTTAAAAGCTTCATAGCTTCGCTGCCTGAATTCCTTTTCAAAATTTTCCGGCAGTTCTCCCTCGATATTCTCTTCAATGAACTCTAAGTTTTCTTTCATAGAGGTGCCGGTAAAGTTCTCAATGGCAGATTCAAAATCAAGGTCAAAGCCCAATTCCCTTGCCATCTTCTGAAATACCTTTGCAGTGATGGTCTCACTGTCGACCAGCACCCCGTCGCTATCGAAAATAATGCATTTATACTCCATCCTATCAAGCAGGTCTAAGTTAAACAAATGGGATTGATCTCAAAAGAGAAGTATTTGCCCGTCACTTTTGAAAGCAAGCTTTCAACGTTCCGGACAAATAAAAATCCTCAAGCCATTTGACTTGAGGATAAGCTGTGTGTTGCGGAGAGAAAGGGATTCGAACCCCCGGTGCCCGTGAGGGCACAACGGTTTTCGAGACCGCCCCGTTCGACCACTCCGGCATCTCTCCGGTACTGCTGCAAAAGTAGCACTTTTTCTTTGCGCAAAAAGAACATGGTTGGTCAATTTCGGGGATTACAACTATATTTGGTCCATCAAATAAATGTTTATTCCCATGCATAGAATCTATCCTTCTCTTTTGTTCATGGCCGTGCTCCTGGTTTCATCCGGGTGCAACAGAACCAGCCCTGTCATTACCGATGAGGCCACTTACACAAAAAGCATTGAAGAATGGCAGCACCAGAGACTGGAAAGACTGAAAACCAAAAACGGATGGTTGAGCCTGACCGGATTGTACTGGCTGGAGCCGGGAGAAAATAGTTTTGGATCAGATTCCCTCAACAAAATTATCTTCCCGGAAAAAGCCGATGCTTTCGGTGGTACACTTTTGCTTGAAAATGGTAAGGTCACACTTACGGTGACCGAAGGAGTAGAGATAAGCTCAAACGACTCTCTGGTGACACACATGGTGCTGAAGAACGATCATCAGGAGCAGACCACCCATTTGCAGCAGGGCGACCTGGCGTGGAATATCATATTGCGTGGCGACCGATACGGGATCCGCCTCAGGGACCACAAACACCCCCGGATAGATGAGCTGGACCACATTCCCACCTATCCCATCCAGACCAGTTATGTGGTGGAGGCCCGCCTGGAACCCTTCGAAAGCCCACTTACCATGACGGTGGCTACTCCATTGGAGGGATATACCGAATCGTACGAAGTACCGGGCATCCTGAAATTCAAACTCCGCGGGAAAGCTTTGGAACTCTATCCATTCACTTCAGGCACAGGTTATTTCCTGGTGATTGCTGACGAAACAACCGGTCTGGATACCTATGGTGCCGGTAGGTTTATGTATGCCATGCCCGACTCCACCGGGAGGATTATCCTGGACTTCAACAAGGCCTATAATCCCCCCTGTGCCTTCAGTCCCTTTGCTACCTGTCCCATGCCACCTCGTGAAAATTTCATGGATGTAGCCATTGAAGCCGGAGAAAAGTCGGTCCACATGGATTAGCACGTAAACGGGGTTTTCATCCCATTTTCTTGCTACCTGCCAGCTAATAGTTTATATTGCTATTACCATGAGCAGCGCAGTTATCACCAAAGTTGAGATCATCAAGCTCAACATTCCCTACAAGGAACCCTTTGTGATCTCTCTGGGAGTGATCCACGAGGCCACCAATGTGGTGGTCAGAATTCACATTTCCACAGGCCTCACAGGAACAGGTGAATGCGCTCCCTTTGTTTTCATCGTGGGAGAAACACAGGAAACCGTTTTTGAACTGGCTAAACAGGTCGGCAAGCTTTTATTGGGGAAAGATCCCTTTGCTATTGGCGAGCGTTTAAATGAAATTGACAGGGCCGTCCAGGGAAATCCAACCATGAAAAGTGCTTTTGATATGGCACTCTATGATTTGCTTGCCCTGAAAGCGGGAATGCCACTCTATCAGCTGCTGGGAGGCACTAAGAACCGGGAGATCCATACCGATATGACCATCAGCATTGGCACTCCGGAAAAGGTGGCAAGTGATGCACTCACCTTTCAGCGTGAGGGATTCCCTGCCATCAAAGTAAAACTGGGGACAAGCCTCAAAGAAGATGTGGCCAGAATCAGGGCCATACGTCATGCCGTGGGTCCCGATTATCCCATACGGATCGATGCCAACCAGGGATGGGATACCACAACAGCCATTGAAACCCTTAAGGCCCTGGAGCCTTTTCACATTGAGCATTGTGAGGAACCTATTGCACACTGGAACAGTCGCGAATTGGTGAAAGTGCGGGCTTACAGTCCCATTCCCATCATGGCCGATGAGTCGATATTTGATCACCATGACGCTTTTCGACTGGCAAGCATGGGTGCATGCGACTATTTTAACATCAAGTTCTCCAAATCCGGCGGAATTCACAAGGCACTGAAGATCGTTGCAGTGGCCGAATCAGCTGGAATCAAGTGTCAGGTAGGATGTATGTCCGAGTCACGCTTTGCCCTCACTGCCCTGATGCACCTGGTCCTGGCCAGTGATGCCATTGTCCATTACGACATGGATTCATCCCTGATGCTGGATGCCGATCCGGTCATCGGGGGAATCGAATATCAGGGAAGCGGCTTATGGATCCTGGAGGACCGACCTGGTATAGGTGCCGGATTTGATGAAGAGTACCTCGAAACCATGGAGAAAGTAAGCATTTCATAAGCTAAAAAGAGAAGTCATGACATCCCACAGGCAACATCACATCATGGAAGGCCGGCCCGGTACCACAGTAATCCTGGATGGGAAGAAGTATCTCTATTTTGCAGGAACCAGCTATTTCCAGCTCCACACCCATACTGATGTAATACAGGCAGCCGTAGATGCCACGCACAAATTCGGAATGGGCAGTGCCACCACACGAATTATGTCCGGAACCACTCCCCTTCTTCAGAGTCTCGAGGAGAAATTGGCCAACTACTTTAATACAGAAGATGCGGTATACCTTCCTTCAGGGTACCTGAGCAGCCTTGCCGGTCTGAAGGCCCTGGATGATTTGGGCTTATATGATATAATTTTTCTGGATGAAGGCTCCCACTACAGCCTGGTGGAAGGAGCCATTGCCACAGGCAAACCAGTGGTTTACTTCCGGAACAGGGATTTACATGACCTCGAATCAAAAATATCAGAACACCTGGATTCCGGTAAATGCCCGGTGATAGCTACCGACGGACTTTTCCCGGTGATAGCCAAATTGGCCCCAATAAGGGATTACCTGGACCTGGCGATAAAACACCAGGGCGTGGTCTGGGTCGATGATGCCCATGGGGTTGGCATTCTGGGTGCCCACGGCCGGGGTACCTGCGAAGCGCTTGGAGCCCGGTCGGACAAGATCTACCTGGGTGCCACCCTTTCAAAAGCATTTGGAGCTTATGGAGGCATCATCGTGGGTCCGGGCAATTTTATCAACAAAGTCCGCACAGGTAGTGTTATGGCAGGTTCCAGCTCGCCTTTGAATGCTGCTGTGGCAGCTGCCATCAAGGGACTGGAACTGGTGCAGGAGAATCCCGGAATGCGGAAAATGCTGTGGACGAATGCCCATTATTTGATTGAGAACCTGGGGCAACTGGGAATTACCTCCGAATCAAAGTTCATTCCGGAAATGCACGGAACCATACCCATCGCTTCCTTCTCCAGCGGGGGCGCCAAAAACATGAAATTGATACACAATTACCTCATGGAGGAGGGCATCTATATCCAGTATACCGACTATAAAGGAGCCGAACCAGGGGGTGTTCTAAGGATTGTGGTCTCTTCCTCGCACAAAAAGGTGGAAATAGTCAGGCTCACCTCTGCTCTTACGGAGGCCTTCCGCCTGTTTAGTTCATGATAAACCCCAACAAAAGGTAGAGCAGAGCTGTAATGATGCCTGTGAGCAATGCATAGGGCAACTGTGTCCGCACATGATCGATGTGATCGGAGGCAGAGGCCATAGAGGAGATAATGGTGGTATCTGATATGGGTGAGCAATGATCTCCGAAAACACCCCCTCCCATGGCGGCTGCCACCACCAGGTACAGGTTAGATCCGTGAAGGTCTGCCATGGGTACAGCAATGGAAATCATGATGGCAAAAGTTCCCCAGGAAGTTCCCGTGGAAAAGGCGATAAAGGAGGAGATGATGAAAACAATGACCGGCAGCAGAGCAGGTGAAAGCCACCCTTCTGTAATCCCAGCCACATATTCCCCTGTTCCCAGGCTGTTACAGACATGAGAGATGGAAAAAGCCAGCATCATCAGCAGAGCCAGCGGCATCAATTCGCTGATTCCTTTCAGGATCAGACTGACCATCTTTTTCACCTTCATCAGGCCCTGGGCACGGTAAAGGATCATGGCCACCATGATGGCACAGACTACCGAATAGAGTACAGCGGCTGAACCTGATCCCCTTCCCATGGCCTGGGCGATATGATTCATGAATGAAGACGGTTCCTGCACCTCTCCCCAGCCGGTATAGGCCAGGCTGACCACCATCATTAGCACCATAGTTGCCAGGGGTATCACCATGTTTATGGCCCTTGGTTTGATCCCTTCTTTCATTTCGAAGGAAGTAATCTCATCGGAAACCATGGGTCTGGCTCCCTCGTTGAGCAATTTCCCTGTTTCCCTGACTCGTTTCTCTGCCCGGGCCATGGGCCCGAAATCCTTCCTGGAAATAATCACCACGAATACCATAAGAATGGTGAGCATCGGGTAAAAGTTGAATGCCATAGCTCCCACCATGGTCTTGAAAGGAGATTCTATTCCCTGGGTCAGTAACAGACCCATGATAAACGCACCCCAGGCATTGAAGGGAATCAGGACAGAGCTGGGTGCGGAGCTAGAGTCTGCTATGTAGGCCAGTTTTTCCCGTGGAATCTTCAGCCTGTCGAAGATCGGCCTGTACAGGGTACCCACGGTGAGGGAACTAATGCTGGTCTCGATAAACAACAGCAGGCCGGTAAGCAGGGCAATCAACTCCACCACCATGCGACTTTTTCCCATTCGTTTATTCTCCATGGAAACCAGCAACTTATCTATGCCCAGGATGAATCCCTTTACTCCTCCGGAGTACTGGATAAAAACCAGCAAGGCACCCACCAGGGCACTGAACATGATGGTCCGGGTATTGCCAGGATTCTTAAACACTTCCACGAAACCCTCCAGGGTGGCAATGGTGCCCTCCAGAATGTTCCAATCACTGATGATCAGCCATCCCAGCCATATTCCAAGCACCAGGGAGATGTATACCTGCCTGGTTTTTAGGGCCAGGATTATTGCCATCAAAGGGGGTAGGATGGACAGGACGCCAAAATCGCTCATATCCCAAAAATAGTGAATTTAAATCACGGCCGGCTCCAGCAGCCTGAAAGTGTTCTTATCTGCATCCATGATGGCCCGTATGCCTGTGGGTATGGTCACCATCCGTTTGATGTGTCCAAAGGAGAGTCCATAGGAGACAGGGATACCCAGGGGTTTAAGGAGGTCATCGAGAGCAGTTCTCAACGAAAGGCTGGGTGCTTCATTGACGTTGCAATCGCTAAAAATTCCCATCACAATTCCGGCTGCTTGCTTCAGGTTGGTTCCGGAGAGCAGGTGAAAAATCATTTTATCGACCCGGTAGGTCTTCTCCCCCACATCCTCCAGGTAGACCAGCTTGTTCTCAAAATCGGGTTCAAACCGGGTTCCTATGATGGAGTCAAGCACACTGACGTTACCCCCGATCAGTTCTCCTTCTGCTTCTCCCCCGCTTATGGTGTAGCGGTCAAATTCCGGATTTTCCCCGGTCTCTTTCTCCCGTTTGTATGGGAATTTGTATGTCTCTCCGGGATACATAAGCACTTTCCGGATGGATTTCCTGCTGAAGCCGTTGAAATCCGAAGTCCCCACCGGTCCGTGATAAGTGACCAGTCCGCTCTTCTGGTAAATGGCAGTGAGAATGGCAGTGATATCGCTGTAACCTATAAGTACTTTCGGATTATGCCTGATCACCTCGTAATCAAGCAGATCCAGGATCCTGATGGAACCATATCCTCCTCTTACGCACCAGATAGCATCCACATCCTCCCGGGCAAACATCTCCATCAGTTCCTCGGCCCGTTCCTGGTCGGGACCGGCAAAATAGCCATATTCTGAGAGGACAGTATCATTATAAGCGGTGCGAAAACCCAGCCCC
>SPBY01000664.1 GCA_004525825.1 Bacteroidia bacterium | reverse complement strand
CAACGTAGATCCCGATTCTGTGGGAATAATGGTCAACACCTTCTCTCCCGCTTTCACATTCTGATTCTCGCTCCAGAACTTTGTAAAAGTCACGGACCCACTCACAGGAGCCACCAGGAGGAAATTCTGTTCCCAGGAGCTAATGGAGGCTTTCAAATTGTTGTAAGCCTCTTCCATGCCACTGATCATTCCTGAATTTTCTTCCTGCTGCCTGAGTTCCAGGTCCACTATCTGGTTTTGGGTCCTTGCTATGCTAATATTGTTCCCTGCCATTTGACTGATGATCTCCTGGCTCTTGTCCTGTTCCGTCAGCATCGCCGAACGAGATCCCTCCAGGTCAGAGTCTGAGATCACCCCCTGTTCACGAAGGGTGAAGTCTCTGTTGAATTGTCGAGAAGCCATTTCATAGGCCTGCTGCTGTATGTAAAGCCTTTCAGAAAGACTCCTGGTATATTCCTGTTGCTTCTCCAGTTCGGTTCGTGCCGTCTGAATTTTCCGCTGGTGGTAATCGATCCTTATGAACTCCATGTAGTCGCGGTACTCTTTTAGAAAAATGGAGTAATCGGACTGAATGGTTCCCAGTTGTGCATTTCTCAATTCAGGTAGGTCCTCGGTGATCTCCTCCATGTCAATGGAATCAAGAAAAGTCAGGCTGTTTTTTAGCTGAACCACATCGTCATAGGCAGCGGGGTTCTCCAGCATGACCAGCACATCCCCATTTTGTACCGCCTCATTGTTACTTACAAAAAGTCGCACGATCTTACCAGTGGCCCTTGCTTTTATGTCAGCCGGCGGATTTACTGAAGTCACCACTATCCTCGCCTTCTTGGTATCGGGATACTTAAATACCCAGCTTCCGAATAGCAGGAGGGCCAGCAGAAAAAGAAAAAGGATTACACCATTCCGGGTGATCCATCCCGGGACTCTTCCCAGAATATCTTCCACCTCATTTCGCTGAAGTTCAATTCTTCGGGCAGATTCTGCTTTGGGCATGATTTCTCAGATTGGTCGGGGCTAATATAGCAAAAATGGACGTTATATTCCCGATAGAATCATTTGATTATATTTGGGCAAAATCAAATTACCATGATCTTGAGAACCGGTACAGGCCTTGGTCTGGTGTGCTGCATCTTAATTTTTTCCACCCTTTCGTGCCAGCGAAATACCCCCAGTTTTACTGAGGTCTCATCAGAAGCAGGGATAGATTTTCTTTATAATTTCGGTGATTATACCTATGAAAACATTCTGGAGAGCAGCGGATCCGGATTTACTGTCTTTGATTATGACGGCGATGAATGGCTGGATCTATACATGATGAACGGAACCTGGCTGGAAGGAATCTCAGACGAGGAGGGCAGGGTTTTTGAAAACACCCCCAACAGGCTCTACCGCAACCTGGGGAACGGTACCTTTGAAGAGGTCTCGGAAAAGGCGGGTGTGGACGACCGGCACTGGAGCATGGCAGCCGGTCCCGTGGATATTGACCGGGACGGGGACCAGGACCTCTTCCTGTTGAATTATGGTCCCAATCGTTTCTACCTGAACAAGGGCGACGGTACCTTTAGCGATGTGGCCGGCGAACTGGGCCTGATAGGACCTGACAGCCTGAATGGATATGAGAAATGGAGCGTGGGGGTATCTTTCTGGGATTACAATCGCGACGGACGTCTGGATGCTTTTGTGGGAAACTTCCTTGCCTTTGATCCGGAATATGTCTCCCCCACCATGCCCGATATGATGCCGCATCCATCGGAATATGCGGGACAGGCCTCCCTCATGTACCAACAGCAAAGTGACGGTACATTTCAGGACGTGACTGCTTCCCTGGGGCTTCTCTACCCGGATTCCAAGTGCATGGGTCTCACCGTGTATGATTATGACCAGGACGGGGACCTGGATATATTCCAGGGCAACGACCACCAGGCAAACTTTATGTTCCGGAACGATGGGGGATCCTTTAACGAGGTAGGTGTGAAGATTGGAGTGGCAGTGAACAGTCACGGACAAACCACAGGTTCCATGCACGGGACCATTGGGGATGTGGATGGTGACGGCCTGATCGATCTGCTGGTCCCTGACCTGCGTTATGGTGCACTCTACCGCAACCTGGGCAAGGGAACATTCGGGGATATAACGGAACAGAGCGGCATTGCTGCTGCCTTTGGAGGAAAGGGTCAATGGGCCACTGCCCTGTTTGATTATGACAACGACGGAGACCTGGATCTTTTCTCTGCCAACGGAAACGGCGAGGAACTGATCCTGCAATATCCCCT
>SPBY01000431.1 GCA_004525825.1 Bacteroidia bacterium | reverse complement strand
GATTTAACCTCCCCCATGTTGGTGGTTTCATGGAACTCTTTTGAAGCATTGAGAGTTCCCAGTCCCTGGATCACCAGCATTTCGTCTGTGTTTTTGGACAGGTAGTAACGGTTCACCAACTTTACCGCTTTGGTATTAAAGAAGTAGGTGATGTCGTTGGTCCAGTTATTCATAGGCGAGAACACCGGGTAGATCCAGACAAAGAGGTTGAACAAGCTGGTGAATGCATCAGGACCATAGGCCTCATTCAGTGTATTCATGATCACCTGCAGCTCTATGGTGTCGCTCACTGCTTGTGACTCCAGGGTGTTGAATATAGCCTCAAGGCCTGAGAGATGCTTCAACTCCCCGGCAGGTGACATGATCAGGTGAAATGTCTCCTTTTCAAGAAGATCCACCATTTTAGTGAGCATGAGGTTTTTTCCTGAACCGGAACTGATATCGATATCAAGCTGGGGTGCCAGCATGGAGATCAGCAGATCGCTGTATTGAACACTCATATGATAATCATGGCGAGCATCGGTCGAATCTACCCTGAAGATCATCCTGGTCAAGCTATAGAAGGAGATCTCTTCACGGTCGATCGATTCAGAATAGGTGCTTTGCTGCAAGTCAATTTCCAGCAAATAACTTTCGCCGGGCCGGAGTTCATAGTTAAGCCTGGGCTCCTGTCCCTCCAAGCTGCCTGCCACTGTCATGAGCAGAGTCAAGGTGATGCAAATGAAGCTTGTTCTCATGCGTTTATAAAAGTAGCAATATTTGCTTGGTTTCGTTTTGTTATTCAAATAACAATACCTACATTTGCTCACTCTGAGAAGCTGGCCTTACTGGCTTTGAGGAATCAATAATCATCTGATCCGGAGGAAGATCTGAAGGTAAAGAGCTATGGCTGAATAACTTTTCAAAGTACTTCCAAAGGTTCGTAAACACTTATAATGATTTACGATCCGCAGGTTTATGCCATTGAAGACAGGGCAATGCACCCTTTTATATCTGAAAAGGAAATAGAGGGAATACTCAATGATGCCATTCCTACCCGGGAAATGGTGCGTGAAATCATCGCCAAATCATTAAGCAAACAACGACTGAGCATGCAGGAAACTGCCATCTTGGTCAATGCCACCGACCCTGAGCTGGTGGAAGAGATCAAAGCCGGAGCCAGGCAACTAAAGGAGCAGGTATACGGCAAACGCATTGTCCTGTTTGCGCCTCTGTATGTGGGGAATCTCTGTATTAACAACTGCGAATACTGCGGTTTCAGGGCAGCCAACAAAGAACAGAAAAGAACTACACTGACCCATAGTGAGCTGATCAGGGAAGTGGAGATGCTGGAGGAAATGGGGCAGAAGCGACTGATCCTGGTCTATGGCGAACACCCCAAATATACCCCTGAATATATTGCTGAGACAGTCAGGACAGTCTACCAGGTGAAAAAAGGCAGGGGAGAGATCCGCAGGGTCAACATCAATGCCGCTCCTTTGGATATTGAGGGATTCAAAACCCTACTGGATGCGGGGATAGGCACATACCAGGTGTTTCAGGAGACTTACCACCGCGGTGCATATGCACTGAATCATAATGGAGGGGTGAAGAAAGATTATGACTGGAGGCTCTCCTCGCTGGACCGGGCCCAGGAAGCAGGGATCGATGATGTGGGAATCGGGGCGCTGTTTGGCCTCTACGACTGGCGCTTCGAAGTGCTGGGTCTGATCCGTCATGTGAACCACCTGGAAAAGGTCTATAATGTTGGTCCCCATACCATATCCTTTCCCCGGCTGCAACGTGCATCCAATGCCCGCTTTGATCCTCAATGGGAGGTGAGCGATGAAGATTTTACCCGCATGGTGGCCATTCTGCGACTGGCTGTTCCCTACACCGGGCTGATCCTCACAGCCCGTGAGCCTGCTGAGATCCGTGATGAGGTACTTCAGTTCGGAGTAAGTCAGATAGACGGAGGTACCAGGATAGAGATGAAAGCTTATTATGAGAACGGGGAGCAACAAGACCTGGATTCGGAGCAGTTCGAGATCTGCGATATGCGTTCGCTGTCGGAAGTGATGGATGAGCTCATCGATAAGGACTACCTGCCTTCCTTCTGCACGGCTTGCTACCGTACCGGTCGCACCGGGGAGCATTTTATGGAGTTTTCAGTACCCGGATTTATCAAACGCTACTGCACCCCCAATGCCATGCTCACCTTGGCCGAATACCTGGAGGACTATGCACAGAATGGGACCAAAGAGAAAGGTTACAGACTCATACAGCTTAACCTGGAGGAGATGAACGGAGATCCCTTCAAAAGCAAGCTGGAAGAGCGCCTGGAACTTATAAAGCAGGGAGATCGCGATCTCTATTTTTAGTCAGCGGGGAAAGTCTTATATTTACATCTACACGATGTAGATATGGCAGACAGCACCCGGAAATCCTTTGGCACCACTGCGGTTTACTTTACTGCTATAGCTACCATCCTTGGGGCAATCCTATTTTTAAGGTTTGGATTTGCTGTGGGAACCCTGGGATTCTGGGGGGTCATTGGAGTGGTCTTGCTGGGCCACCTGGTCACCATCCCCACTGCCCTGGCCATTTCTGAGATTGCCACCAACAAGCGGGTGGAAGGAGGGGGTGAATACTTCATCATCTCCCGATCATTCGGATTAAACATAGGAGCTACCATCGGTTTTGCCCTCTTTTTATCCCAGGCCATCTCTGTGGCTTTTTACATCATCGCCTTTACAGAAGCTTTTGAGTCTCTCTTTAACTGGTTCCTGACCCGCTACGAGGTGGTCCTGCCCAGGCAGGTATTAAGCATTCCTGCCATGGTGGGTTTGGCCGTCCTGATCCTGAAGAAAGGGGCCTCCGTGGGGATGAAGACCCTCTATTTCGTGGTGGCTGTGCTGGCGGTATCCCTGGTGCTTTTTTTTCTGGGTAGCACCGAGTATGCAGAAACCCATACCACTTCCCTGGCCTCTTTGCCGAAAGGGGACATGAATCAGTTCTTTGTGGTTTTTGCCATTGTTTTCCCTGCCTTTACGGGAATGACCGCCGGGGTGGGACTGTCGGGCGACCTGAAAAAGCCGGGGAAATCCATTCCCCTGGGGACCATCCTGGCCACCATCACCGGGATGGTGGTCTATTTTTTCATTATCTGGAAACTGGCTTCATCGGCCAGCCCCGAATCCCTCAGTGATCCTACCAATCAGCTGGTCATGAGCGACATTGCCCTGGCAGGAGCGCTGATCATTCCCCTGGGACTGGCAGCCTCTACCTTCTCTTCGGCCATTGGTTCCATCCTGGTGGCCCCCAGGACTCTTCAGGCCCTGGCGGGTGACCATTCCTTCCCTTCCAAACGGATCAATGCTTTCCTGGAAAAGGGCAGGGGAGAGACCAACGAACCCTATAATGCCACCCTGGTGACGGTGGTGATTGCCCTGGTTTTTGTGGTAATCGGAGATGTGAACAAGGTGGCTAGCATCATCAGCATGTTCTTCATGGTCACCTACGGATCGCTTTGCCTGATTTCCTTCCTGCACCATTTCGGATCGGCACCTTCCTACCGACCCTCCTTCCGGTCCCGCTGGTACATCTCCCTAATAGGTTTTGTGGCTTCCATCTGGGTCATGTTCAAGATCAATACCTTATTTGCACTGGCAGCCATTGGCATCATGG
>SPBY01000288.1 GCA_004525825.1 Bacteroidia bacterium | reverse complement strand
GAATTGAGGGGCAGATCCTACGAAAAAAACATCCGGCCGGATTACCTGAAAGAGGTTCAGGATGGCTATTTTGGTTTCTTCAAATCCCAGACAGAACTGAAGATAGTGGTGCTGGATACCACCCATATGGATTTTGTGAACAAGGAGTCAGACTTCCAACAGCTTAAAAATGCTATCTTTGATGGGAAATATAGTCCTGGCATGAATATGCTAAATTTGTAACTTATGATGGCATTCGTCATTAAATTCTTTATATTTATCAAAAACATTATTAGTTTTGCACTCTATAATATAATGTTAACCACTTGAAATCATAAAAGTAATCAACAAATAACACGTTTTGATATGAAAAACCTCAAAAACCTTGCGATTTTTATTCTCGCAGCTGCAGTTCTTAGCAGTTGTGGTGGTCTTAACAAAATGGTCAAAGATTCCGGCATGGTAGGCTACCAGGTGACCCCCTCTGTATTGGAAATGCATGGTGGTGAAGTGGACGTTAAGGTCGACGTAAACTATCCTGCCAAGTATTTCAACAAGAAAGCTGTTGTTACCCTTACTCCTGTACTCAGGTACGAAGGTGGTGAAAAAGCTCTTGAGCCTCTAGTACTTCAGGGCGAGGATGTCACTGACAACAATAAGCCCATCAGCTACGATGGTGGTGGCAATGCCAGTGTATCAAATACTTTCACCTATGAAGATCCCATGATGATGTCAGAACTCTATTTCACCGTTTCTGCAGCCATTAAGGACAAAACAGCTGACCTGGGGGATGTAAAACTTGCGGATGGAATCATCGCTACTCCTCTGCTTGTTATGACTAACCCGAAAACAATTCTTTTCGGCAATCAGTTCAAGCAGATTGTTCCCGAGACTTACCAGGCCGACATCAAGTATGTCATCAACCAGGCTGAGGTAAGAAAGTCCGAGATGAGCAAGGAGGAAATTGCCAAGCTGAACGAAACCCTCAAGAATACCAGTGTAAACGAAAGGCTCGATCTGAAAGGCATCGAGATTTCTGCCTATGCATCACCGGACGGGGAGTTGGATCTGAATACCAAACTAGCTGAAAAGCGTAAGAATACAGCCGACAAGTATCTGGCCGGAGAACTTAAGAAGGGCAAAGTTGAGGTGGACGAATCACTGTTGAGCACCCTATCCACTCCTGAGGACTGGGATGGTTTCAAGAAAGCTATGGAAGAATCAAGCATCCAGGACAAGGAGATGATCCTCCGCGTACTCAGTATGCATTCCGACCCTGTGGTTCGCGAACAGGAGATCAAAAATCTTTCGGCTGCCTATGAAGTGATTGCCGAAGAAATTCTTCCCATTCTGAGAAGGTCCAAATTCACTGTGAACATGGAAAAAATCGGATGGAGCGATGAGGAACTGAAAGGACTCTGGATAAGCAATCCTGATACCCTTATATTGGAAGAACTGCTTTATACTGCCACCCTGGTGGATGACAATGAAACCAAACTGGCGGTTTATACCAAAGCTACTGAGGTAAGTCCCGGATGTTTACGCGCCCACAACAACAAAGGTAAGGTGCAGTATGCCATGGGTGACCTGGAAGGTGCAGCCACTTCTTTTGCCGCTGCCAAGAAAATAAAGGATCACGACATCATTAACAACAACATTGGAGCGGTAGCGCTTAAGAATGGAGATGTGTCTGGTGCCAAAGAAGCCTTTACAGCTTCCATGGGTGCTGGTTCAGATGTGAACTACAACCTGGGTATTGTTGGAATCAAAGAAGGTGATTATAAGTCCGCTGTGAACTACTTTGGAAGCGAACCTTCCTACAATGCAGCACTTGCCACCTATCTGAACGGCGACCTTGACGGGGCCTGGAGAATGTTGGCCAACATGGAAATGAAAGGCGGAATGGGTTATTACCTGAGGGCAATTATTGCCGCAAAACAGGACAAAACCGATGTATGCTACGAGAACCTGAAACTGGCTGTTGAGAATTGTGGTGATCCACAATGGATTAAAGGCCGTGCAGTGAAGGACCTTGAATTTGCCAAGCTTTTTGAAGAGCCTGCATTCAAAGCTATTGTTCAGTAAACAATTTATCGAAGCTATTGAAAACCGTCCGCTTACCCCGGACGGTTTTTTTTATATCCCCTTCAGACCTCGGAACATCTCCCAGATGACGATACCCGCAGCTACCGATATATTCAGTGAATGTTTGGTGCCAAACTGGGGAATTTCAATGCAGAGATCGCTCATATCGACTACCTGTTGTTCTACGCCGCGTATCTCGTGTCCGAATACCAGGGCATATTTTTGATCGCCGGAGAGTTGAATCTGGTCCAGCCTCACTGCTCCTTCTGCCTGCTCTACTGCCAGAATCCGACATCCTTTCACTTTCAGTTCTGAGATGGCTTCCATGGTTTCCTTCCGGTACTCCCACTGGACCGATTCGGTAGCTCCCAGGGCAGTCTTGTGAATCTCCCTGTGAGGAGGGGTGGCCGTAATTCCACAAAGAAATATTCCTTCAAGGCGAAATGCATCTGCCGTACGAAATACCGAACCAATGTTATTGAGACTTCGGATATTGTCCAGGACCACCCACACCGGAATCTTTTCTACCTGCTTAAGCTCCTCCAGGGAAAGACGGTCAAGTTCATCGTTAAGCAGCTTTCTCATAGGAAATGATTTCCCGTAAATTTACTTTTTCCTTTCGACTATCTTTGGTTTTGCTAAATTTGTAGAAACAACTTTGAACTATGAATATCCATGAATACCAGGGAAAACAGATTCTGAAACAATTTGGAGTTACCGTACCTTCAGGAGGTGTGGCACACACGCCCCAGGAGGCCTATGATACCGCCCGCAATATCCAAGCTGAAACCGGGGCATGCACCTGGGCTGTGAAGGCACAGATCCATGCCGGGGGCCGGGGCAAAGGTGGAGGAGTAAAAATTGCCAAGTCATTGGAAGAGGTGAAGATATTTGCCGAAGAAATCCTGGGGATGACCCTGGTCACCCACCAGACAGGACCGGAAGGAAAGCTGGTCCGCAAGGTGCTTGTGGAACAGGGCATTTTCTATCCCGGAGAGAGTGAGCCACAGGAGTTTTACATGAGCGTACTTCTTAACCGGGAAACCGGAAAAAATATCCTCATGTATTCTACCGAAGGCGGAATGGATATTGAGACAGTGGCAGAAAAAACTCCCCATCTGATCCATAAGGAGGAGGTGGATCCCGGCGCTGGAATTCAGGCTTTCCAGGCCAGGCGCATCGCCTTCAACCTCGGACTATCGGGACAGGCATTCAAAGAGATGACCAAGTTTGCCGTGGCCCTGTACCAGGCCTATGAGAAATCTGATGCCTCGCTGTTTGAGATTAATCCTGTTTTCAAGACTTCCGATAATCTCATCATGGCTGCCGATGCCAAGGTGAATATCGATGACAATGCCCTTTACAGGCATGCCGATTATGCTGCCATGAGGGATCTGACTGAAGAGGATCCTACGGAGGTGGAGGCAGGCAAATTCAACCTCAATTTTATCAAACTGGATGGGAATGTGGGCTGCATGGTGAATGGGGCCGGACTGGCCATGGCCACCATGGATATCATCAAACTTTCGGGGGGTGAGCCGGCCAATTTCCTGGATGTGGGCGGAACAGCCAATGCCCAAACGGTAGAAGCCGGTTTCAGGATCATCCTGAAAGATCCCAATGTACAAGCCATACTGATCAACATCTTTGGAGGAATTGTGCGTTGCGACCGGGTGGCACAGGGTGTGGTGGATGCCTACAAATCCATTGGAAAGATCGATATCCCTGTCATTGTCAGATTGCAGGGCACCAACGCAGAAGAAGCCAAAGTGCTTATTGATAACTCGGGGCTTGAGGTTCATTCGGCCATCACCCTGGAAGAGGCTGCCGAAAAAGTAAAAGAACTGGTAGTATAGCTCAGATCAGCCCCCTGCTTTGCAGTATGCCTTCCATCTGCTTCTGTAATCTGGAGGCCTCTTGCCGGGCAGCATGCTCAAATTTATTGGTCACATCTGCATAGATGATGGACCTGCTGGCATTGACCAGGAGCCCGCAGCGGTCGTTCATCCCCGACTCAGCTACCTCTTCAAGGCTACCTCCCTGGCTTCCAATTCCCGGTACCAGTAGAAAATGTTCGGGGATCAATTTCCTGATCCCGGAGAGTGCTTCGGCTTTTGTGGCTCCTACCACATACATGATGTTGTTTACAGTTCCCCATCCGGCCGAAGTGGTAATTACTTGTTCGTACAAGAGTTTCCCATCCTTCAGCGGCAACTGCTGAAAGTCCTTTGATCCTTCATTGGAAGTAAGGGCCAGCAGAATTACCCACTTTCCATCCACCTCCAGGAAGGGTGAAATGGAATCCTTTCCCATGTAGGGCGAAAGGGTAATGGCATCAAATTCAAGGGTTTTAAAAAAAGCATGGGCATACATGTGGGAAGTGTTCCCAATATCGCCCCGTTTGGCATCGGCAATGACAAATATATCGGGGTAATGCTCACGGAGATAGCTCAGAGTCATTTCCAGGCTCATATGACCGGCGGCACCCAACTTCTCATAAAAAGCCAGATTGGGCTTGTAAGCCACAGCCAGGTCCTCGGTAGCATCGATAATATGCTTGTTGAATTCAAAAACAGGATACTCGCTGTCGAGAAGCAGTTTTGGAATCTTTTTGAAGTCGGTATCGAGCCCCACACAGAGAAAACTCTTCTTACGCTGGATATTTCTGAATAATTCTTCTGCGTTCATCTGTTTATCTATTACTGGATACCGCTCTCCTTCAGTCTCTCTGCATTCTCAGCCATCTGAAGCTTTTCGATGATCTCCTTGAGATCACCGTTAATTATGGCCTGCAGGTTATAGAGTGTAAGATTGATCCGGTGATCGGTCACTCTCCCCTGGGGATAATTGTAGGTGCGGATTTTCGCTGATCTGTCGCCCGAAGACACCATGGTCTTACGCTGGGAGGAGATTTCATCCATCCGTTTCTGGTATTCCAGGTTGTAAAGCCTGGTTTTCAGTTCTTTCATGGCCTTGTCGAGGTTCTTCAACTGGGATTTTTCATCCTGACAG
>SPBY01000043.1 GCA_004525825.1 Bacteroidia bacterium | reverse complement strand
TTCGGTCCTTTGGAATCGCTCTGGAGAAGCCTGACTTATGGCAGGTGGCAGCCTCTTAAAAAATGAAGTATATTTAGCATTACTACCAACCATAAATACTGTAATTATCATGAAAAGGACACTGCTAATTCTGGGAATTTCTATCTTCTTGTTTTCGGGGTGCAAACAGAGTACCAACACAAGTGCAGAACAAGATGAAAATCCATTTTCATTTGCTTTTCTGACCGACATTCACCTTCAGCCTGAAAAGAGCGCTGAGGTGGGTTTTCAGTGGGCCATCAACGAGGTCAATAAACGGAATCCCGATTTCGTTCTCACCGGGGGCGACCTGGTGATGGATGCACTCAACCAGACTTACGGAAGGGCCGACTCGCTTTACAATCTTTACATCAAGCTTTCAGGCAAATTTAAGATGCCTGTGTACAATACCGTGGGGAACCACGAAGTTTATGGATGGCACAGGGATGAAAAGGACATTGAGCTTCACCCCGAGTTTGGAAAAAAGATGTTTGAACAGCGCCTGGGCGATCGCTATTACTCCTTCGATCACAAAGGCTGGCATTTTATTGTTCTGGATGCCATATCGCGGAGTGAGGAAGGGGGATATGTCGGGGGTATTGATGAGGAGCAGATCCTCTGGCTGTCAAAGGACCTGCAAAAGGTGGACAAAGCAAGCCCCATAGCCATAAGCGCACATATGCCATTTATCACTTCAGCCACTCAAATCTCGCGGGGCTCATTGGCAGCCAATAACCCGGGCATGGTGATTCCTAATTCGCAGGAAGTACTTGAACTTTTCTCTGAGCATAACCTGCGATTGGTGCTACAGGGACATCTTCATTTCCTGGAGGATATTTACATCCAAAACCAGGTCCATTTTATCACCGGGGGTGCCGTCAGCGGCGAGTGGTGGGCCAATACCCCAGAAAGCAAACCAGAAGAAGGATTTGTCATGATCCATGTGAATGGCGAGGAGCTAGACTGGGAATACGTGGATTACGGATGGACTCCTCCGGAAGAAAATTAATTATTTTCGCGTACACAATTATTTCGTACTTTTAGTTCATCATTGGTTTCCGTTTGCCGGCATTGCCGGTGGAATGAAAAGGGAATACCGTTAGAATCGGTAACAGTTCCCGCTGCTGTGAATCCAGACCTGGATTGAATCGATCCATGTCAAGTGGCTTCTGAAGGCAAACCACTGTTCTAAACATCCCGGCCGGGATGAGAATGGGAAGGTTTCAGACGTCCGGACAAGTCAGAAGACCTGCCTGTGATAACCCAGCTTATGCAGCCCGCGGTGAACGGGAAGCTGATCAACTTCTGACCTTGGTCTCGCCTCACAATCACCCGCTGCGACTTTAAATGTTTGACTATTAGAATCGTAGCTTAATGAGATTTTTTTGCACCCTGAGTGCCCTTCTTTTTTGTACGAGCCTTTCCACTTACGGACAGGCTTACCTGGTTCCTGAACAAGGGCATAAGGTGGCCTTCCACTTTTCCGATACAGTCTCGGTTCGGACCTTTGACGTGAACGAGGAGTTTTTCTATTTCGATGACGGTGACACCATATACCAGATAGATCCCAATATGGGAGGTGCGAGCAAGAAGTTTGGGAAGCCGGACGACTACGATGTGTTACATTACCCTAGTTTTCTGAACCTCTCCTCTGATGGAGCATCCCTCTGGGCAGGATATACCGATTCCGACAATGTAGATGCCCGGATTTATCGCATAGACGTGGAAACGGGTGTATGGGAGCTGAAGGCGAAGATGGCCGCCAACTGGGATCTGGCTTTCTGGAACGATTCCCTCCTGGTTTCGGGTTTAAACAGCACAGACTACAATGAACCCAATGGCATTTTTATACTGGACAGCTCTGGCTTTGACCAGCACAGGAAGGTCATCGAAACAGGCGGCAATTCTGCAGGCATGGCTGTCGATTCACACGGCAACCTGTACTATGGAACTTCCTTTCTGTCCGGCCCTAATGCATTGTACCGGTGGGATAGCACTGATCTGGCCGACGTAATTGAAACCCCGGGAGCGATCCCCTTGCAACTGGCAGATGCAGAGAAACTCACCGACCTGCCCATGGGAGTATATGATTGTGAAGTGGATGGTGGCGACCACGTTGTGTTTAGCATGAACGTGTGGGGAGGGAGCCAGGTGCTTGCCCGATGGAACGGAATTCCGGGTGATGGTTCCCATTACGATACCCTGGCCATTTCGGAGGCGTGGTTGGGAATGGTGAAATCACGGGGCGATTATACCATACAGGTGCCAGGTAACAGCCTTTTCACCGTAGGCTACGGAGAGCCAGTGGCGGATCTGCATACCTGCGATTATCCACCCATACAAACCCAGGCCTTACCGGTGATCACTGGTCAGGAAGGTGCTCAGCTCGATCCCCAGGATCTCAACCGGTTCTTCCGAGACCTGGATGACCCCGGGGGACTGACTTTTGCGGTTTCCTTTTTGTCGGATCCTTCGGTGGCAAGTTTCACTGTGGAAGGGACTTTGCTGACGGGTACCTTTGCTGCGGCGGGACAGGCCAACCTGGTGATTGAAGGCAGCAGCGCAGGCAGATCAGTAAGCGGGCGAACCGTAGTGGGAACCTGGCCGGTGTTGGAGGGAGAATTCCAAATTTCCGGCTTTGAGGACTTGAACCTTATGGAGGAAAGTTACTGGAATGGTTCCGACGGATCGGGAGCATTCTCCTCCGGCCTGGCCCGCTTTCACAACGATTTTAATCCGGACTATTATTCCTGGAGCGGCTGGTCCTATTCCAATATCTCCGATAACACCACTCCGGGATATATGAATCAGTATAGCGCCATCACCGGAGGAGGATTTGCAGGGGACATGTCTGCCGGAAACTTCGGAACAAGCAGTTTGTATGGACCTTCTGTCATCGATTTTACTCTGGAAAAAGCGCATGCCCTGAAGGGCTTCTTTGTGACCAACAGCACCTATGCCGCCCTCTCCATGAAGCTGGGAGACTGGGTGGCTAAAAAATTCGGAGGGAGCGATGGAACAGATCCGGACTATTTTAAATTGCTTGTCTGGGGACGCAGAAATGGTACATCGACAGATACTCTTGATTATTACCTGGCAGATTTTCGCTTTGAAAACCCTGAAATGGATTACATCATTGAAACCTGGCAATGGGTGGACCTTGGCTCACTGGGTAAGGTCGACAGCCTGATGTTTGGACTGGAATCATCGGATATGGGAGATTGGGGAATGAACACTCCCGCCTACTTTTGCCTCGACGATCTGTATGTACTTCCCGATGCTGCACCCTATGTGGCCAATCCTTTGTCTGACTTCGCCACTTTCGGGTATCTAAGCGACACGGTGATAGACCTATCCCAGGTATTCAGCGATCCGGATGATCCCGATTTAGAAATCACTAAACGAATTGTTTCCAACAGCGATAGCAACATGGCCTTTGCTTCCATTGACGGGGACGAGTTAAGCATACAATTTGCCTATTTAACAAAAGCTGCCTACCAAAGCACTATGATTGAAATTGTCATTGAGGGGACTTCCAACGGGCTTTCAGTAAGGGACAGTTTTGAAATCAGCCATCAACCTGGAGGAGTAGAATACAGAAATGCTATGGTCGTATCTGTGTATCCCAATCCTTCCACCGGCCTTTTCACCATAGAGGGTGGACAGGGGGATGTGCAGAAGGTAAGTCTTTACAGCCTGAGCGGAACCCTGTTGTATGAAAACCGGCAATTTGAATTGGGTCGGCAACTGGACATCACAACCTACCCGGCCGGATCCTATATCCTGAGGGTGCAGGGACAGAACAGAACAGGCAGAATACTCATACAGAAGCTTTAAGGGATGATTCGCGAGGGCACAATATGGATAATCCTTATACTGGGTACCCTGAACCTGGGAGCTCAGTATATTAGCGAAGTACTGGAATATACCCCTGCTCCCGGTCAGTATATCAATAGCACACCCTGGGGTGACGGCGAATCGGCCTCTTCCATTGTTGGAGGAGTGAATGGAACGCTTTGCCTGGGTGCTTTCGGAGGCAGTGTGGTTTTCGCTTTTGCCAACCCTGTGGAGAACCATCCTGATAATCCCTTCGGGATGGATTTCACCATCTTTGGCAATCCCCTGCCCGACTGGTCAGAACCCGGGGTGGTCTGGGTCATGAAGGATGAAAACGAAAATGGCGAAGCGGATGATACCTGGTACCAGCTGGCGGGAAGCGATTACTACTTTTCCTCCACCCTCCACAATTACCAGGTAAGCTATACCAACCCGGGAGGTACCGAGGCCATGGATGTGGCCTGGAGAGATCACCTGGGAAACCAGGGATTCATCAAAGCCAACAGCATCCATTCGCAAACTTATTATCCATTGCCGGTGTTTTTTCCAAATGTCCCGGAGGAAAAGTATGAGCTGACCGGGACCCTGATCAAGGGAGCAGTGGATGTGGATCATCCCCCTGTGAATGTATCGCTGCTGAGGGCCTTTGGATATGCAGACAACCAGCTAAGAGGATCGGGTCCACCTACTGTTCCCGACAATCCCTACACCCCGGAGGTGGAGCATTCTGGAGGAGATGCCTTTGACATAGGCTGGGCAGTCGATGCGGATGGAAATGTGGTAGAACTGGACCAGATTCATTTCTTGAAAGTTCAGAATGGCCTTCTCCACCAGGGAGGATGGCTGGGAGAAGTATCCACCGAGATCACGGGAGCAGTGGATGTGGCTCCCGATCCGCAGCTTTCAGGCATTCTGGACATGCTGGTGATTAAAGACCTTCCGGTCGAGTTGGATACCGTGGCCTGTCAGCTCGAGCTCTTTTTGTTTCATAAAGGGAAACCAGTGTCACTTCCCGACATCAGCTGGACCTCCAGCGAGCCCTGGGCAGAGGTGGATGAAAATCATCTCCTGACTGTAAACGGAACCGGAGCTCTGACCCTTACTGCCAATGTGCCTGGCAGTCCTTTGCTTCAGGCTTCAGTCTCTACCCTGGTTATTCCGGCGGTGACAACTGCTCTGGGGACCCTGAGGACATTAGCAGGGATCAGTATCTACCCCAATCCGGCCAGGGATGCATTTTTTATCTCCGGGGTGGAAAAGAAGGACCTCACTCTTCATGACCTCACCGGCAAAGTCATCCGACGAGTAAAAGATTATCGTGCGGATAGTGAAATTCAAATCCCGGATCTTCCGCCGGGAATATACCTGATCCGGATCGGTGACGGTCCATCCGCCCCTTGGTTAAAACTCCTGAAACACTAGCATGGAAAAAAAGCTCTTGATATTGCTTTTTGCCATAAGCATGGTTTTCCCACTGTTCTCACAGGGAATCAGGGATTCTGTGTTCAGGATTGAAGGGGTGAGTGTGGCTGCCGAAAGAATCTTTGTAAAGGAACAGGCGGGCATGAAACAGACCCAGGTGGATACCACCGTTCTGCAGAACAAAGCGGTCCTCTCCCTGTCTGACCTTTTGTCTGAAAACACCTCCGTATTTATAAAGAATCATGGGCGGGGGGCTCTGGCCACTGCCTCCTTCAGGGGAACGGCAGCTTCTCATACCCAGGTGAACTGGAACGGGATCAGCATCAATAGCCCCATGGCCGGCATGGTCGATTTCTCCCTGATTCCGGTCTACCTCATAGATGAGCTGAACCTGAAACATGGTCCGGCTTCACTGGCCGATGGCGTGGGGGGTATCGGGGGGTCCATCAATTTATATAACCGGGCAGGATGGAACGACAAAAGAACCCTTAGCTACATGCAGGGCATAGGAAGCTACCACACCTTTGATGAGTTTTTACAGCTTGGACTGGGCAATAAAAAAATCAGGAGCAAAACAAGGCTGTATCACAACCAATCCAAAAACGATTACACATTTGTGAACCGGGGAATCGGAAACTTCGATCCCCAAACCGGCGCTTTAAGCCATCCCATCGATACCAATGATCATGCCTCCTACGCCAGGTACGGCTTGTTGCAGGAGCTCTACTACCGGCCAAGGCAGGAACATGTGATCTCCATAAAGTACTGGGGACAGTATGCCGACCGGACCATCCCCAGGCCTACTTCTTATGAAGGACCTGACAATTCAAACCTGAACAATCAGCAGGACACCGATCACAGAGTGGTGGCCGATTGGAAGTATTACAGCCCCATTGGCAAGTGGATGATTCGTTCGGGATACTCAGGCAAGCAGCTGGATTATAATCAGATGAACAGGGTTCCCGGACTGGGTCTTGTTCCAGCCATATACTCTGAGAGCAGGCAAAACAGCCTGTTTAGCACGCTCTCATATTCGGGAAACAGGGGCGAGGACCTCTCCTATGAGGGCAGCCTGGATATGAATAAGCATAAAGTAGGTTCGGTCGATTCGGTGAGCAATATGGCTTACGAGGGCCGGCGAAATGAGCTATCCCTCTTTTTCGCCATCCGTAAAAGTTTCGCGGACAGGCTTAACCTGAACCTGATGCTTCGTCAGGAGTGGGTGGACGGGAAGCGGGCGCCTTTCATTCCCTTCCTGGGAATGGAAATACGCTTACTGGAGGGCGTGGACCTTCTCTGGAAGGGGAATGTGGCACGCAATTATCATCAGCCCTCATTGAATGATCTATACTGGCAGCCGGGTGGAAATCCGGACTTACGGCCCGAAAAGGGTTTTACCGTGGAAACGGGCCTGGAGTACCAGCAGAATTACGGGGGACATCAGATTAAAACAGAGCTCACCCTTTACCGGACCGATATTGAGGATTGGATCCTCTGGATCCCTTCCTACCGGGGTTTCTGGGAGCCCAGAAACATCAGCCGGGTCTTATCCAAAGGAGTGGAATACATGCTTCAGATCCAGGGGAAGCTGTCGGATTTTGGCTACAAAGTAGCTGCCACCTATGGCTACACCTCTTCAATAAATTACGGAGATCCGGCCAAATGGGGTGATAATTCCTATGGAAAGCAGCTGGTTTACATTCCTCTTCATTCCGGGAATGTGCTGATGCACCTCCACTGGAGGAATCTCTTTCTTACCTATCAGTACAATGCCTATAGTGAACGCTTCACCACTTCGAGCAATGATGTGACCCGGCGCGACTGGCTCTATCCCTATATTATGAATGATGTTTCGGCAGGAGGGTCCTTTCAAACGAAACAGGCGAATTTTACCGTCGAACTTAAGGTTTTCAACCTGTTTAACGAGGCCTACCATTCTGTACTCTATCGTCCCATGCCGGGCAGAAATTACCAGTTGGTGATCATGATTCAAATTTGATAGATCCATGATTCGTAAACTGACATGCCTGATATTCCCTGTTTTGATGCTCCTGGCCGGATGCATGAAGGACGATGAGTTGTGGAGTTTTGAACGATCCACCCATGCTTTCCCGTTCGCGGGGCTGTTTGTGTGCAACCAGGGCAATTTCATGTATGGGAACGCCTCACTCAGCTATTACGATCCGGAAACCAGGGAGGTGCTGAACGAGGTTTTCTTCAGCACCAATGCCCTTCCGCTTGGCGATGTGGCCCATTCGATGGTCATACGAGACAGTCTGGGATACGTGGTGATTAACAATAGCGGAAGGATCTATATCTTTCATACCCATACCTTTGAGGTGGTGGGAAAGATCACCGGCCTGACTTCTCCCAGGTACATGCATTTCATCAACGATAGTAAGGCCTATGTTACGGACCTGTATGCCAGATCCATAGCCATTGTAAATCCCCTTAGCATGGAGGTGACAGGCACCATCCCTGTGAACAATCATGAATCCGGCTTCTCCCAGCACGCTACTGAACAGATGGTGCAGCTGGACAAGTATGTCTATACCAACTGCTGGAGTTTTGACAATCAGATCCTGGTGATTGATTCACAAACGGACCAGGTGGTCGATTCCATTGAGGTGCTGAAGCAGCCCAATTCCATGGTGCTTGACCGCTACCAGACCCTCTGGGTGCTCAGCGACGGAGGATTCCCTGAGAGTCCCTATGGCTATGATCTGCCCGGACTGATGAAGATTGAGGCCGGATCGCGAAAGGCAGAGATCGTGCACAGGTTTTCACAGGGCGCTTTGCCCAGGGGACTGGCGATCAATGGATCAGGCGATACACTCTATTTCCTGAACAAGGGTGTCTACAGGCATGCAGTAGTGTCAACCAGGGAACCGGACCTACTGATAGATAGCCCATATCCTGCAGGCCATCAGGGAGGTTTTTATGCCCTGGAGGTGGATCCTGTTTCGTCGGAACTGTATGTGGCCGATGCCATCGATTTTGTGCAACGGGGGACGGTATACAGGTTTACACCCCACGGGGAAGCTGTGGATACCTTCCAGGTAGGCATAGGTCCGGGGGGATTCTGTTTCAAACCCTGAATATTTTCCCCAAAAGAAAATTGTTCCTGTTAAATCTGTCCCCGCATTTCAAAATATGTTGTACTTTGTTGATGGAAATTCAACGCTAAATCCCATGACAATTCAACAATACCAGAAAAAGTGCTCCAAAGAATACATGCAGAGCATTAAATTCCCTAAAGAGACTTCCTATCTCTACGGCAATCCGGTCGGTACCGTCCTCCCCATAGAAACGGCCATAGGTAAGATCATGGTGATTGGTCCCCAGCCGGCCGCCAAGATGTTTTTTGTGAATGATATTCCCGATGTGCCTCTCTACGATGGCACCGCGCCATTCTCCATAGAGCCCTACTACGATGGATCGAGGGTTCGCTCTTCCTATACCGGACAGGAGTTGAGTGAGGTGATTATGGAAACCCTTGAAATTACCAGGGAAAAGTGCTGGCTTACCACGCTTGTAAAAGTATTCCTCTTTGACGACGATCATGTGAAAAAATACCACCGGCTTGGAAAAGAAATCAAAGAGAACAGGTCGAAATATATGGAATACGCGAACCTAAGTCTGCCATGGCTCAGGCATGAGATTGAAATTGCTAATCCAAAGGCCATCATTCTGCTTGGTCCGGAGGTGATTTCAAGCCTGTTGCTGTGCTCGGAGAAGGAAGCCATGGATTTCATTACAGGCAAGGTGGTCGAAAAGAAAATCATCTGGAAGAACAGCAATTTCATCTGCCTGCCTCCTCCTGGAGTAATTATGGAACGCTCGGCCCGGAATCCCTGGCCAAGGAAATTCGCCATTCAGATCGGTCCCACCGCAGCAAAAGAGATCAAGAGGCTGGAGGCACAGCCCTCCATTTGATCTACCTGACTACCAGTTTCTGTGAGATTACTTCACCAGACTGTAGGGCAATTTTTACCAGGTATAAGCCCGAGGGCAGGTCCTGAATATCCACGACAACGCTATATCCCGAAGGAGATGGGTTCTGGTATACCTTTCTGCCCGAGATGGAATATATCTCTACATCCTCTATTGGAGTGTCGGATTCTATATAAACCAATTCGCTTGCCGGATTTGGAAACATCCTGAATAGGGCACCAGGGTATTCATCAATCTGCAAGGGCCCGTTTTCATCCCCGGGCATGTTGGCATCCAGCCAGGCAAGGCGTGTAGAGATCCAGTTTTTGAACTTGCTCATTTCTCCGGCAAAATTGGTCGGAATATATCCCACCTCAGGAGCCCCCACATTTTCGCCGAGGATATCCCATTTGTCGTAATGACGCTTCTGAGCTTCACTCAGGTAGGTGCTTACAGAATCGATGTAGAAAAAGATAGATCCATTGGAAAGAGGACCTTTCCTCAAATCCACATACCGTCGTTTAATTTTGTTGGCAAAGTATTCATCCTGAAGCAAGCGGGTCATATACACCGGGGGAGTGGGCCATACATCACAATCATTCACCTGGTAGGCCCAACCGGAACCATCGGTATTTGCGAACATATAACAATCCCAGATATCCTTCCAGGCCCAGTCATAATCCCAGGGCGGACCCGAATGTAATCTCCCTCCCTTGCTTTCCTTGTCCTTGTACAGAAAGCGACTTTTTTTATAGGCATCCACGTTTCGGGTAAGCTCACTTAAAATGAAGTAATCCCGGAAGGAATTGACATCTATGTAGGCTTTGTAGCCGGTAGCCCAGTCTGTGAAATCAGGCCCGTGCAGTGCCTCTTCAAAGGAATTCATATAAGACTGAATGTAGTCTTTCTGAGCCTCGGTGATGTCATAGGGATCTGGGTATACATATACATGGTGGACTCTTTTTTCCGGTCGGGTGGCCGGGGGAAAGTTGCTCACCCAGGAGTCTTCGGCTCCGTAGTAGTCGGTTTTAATAATATAACCACCCGTTAGCTCATCGCCTGTGTTTTCGGTGGTCTCCAGCTTTGCAATATCCACCCGGTTATTATCCCTCTTGATCTTCTCGGTAAGCACGTATATTCCCTGGTAATCTCCGTTCACCAATACCTCACAGTGTCTGGTCCGGGGCGCATAGTGCCCCATTCGTCTGAACAGATGGCCGGCAAGTGCATTTCTGAGAAAGGATTTGTCGTTGTAGTTGGCTAAAAGGATCCAGTCATTCTCTGCGGGCAATCCCAATAAGGAAACATTTAAGTTGCTGCCATCCGGATTGCGGGTTTCGAAGCCATAAGGTTTTTGGGGCAAACTGGCTGAGTAGGCCCCGCGGATTTCAATTCCGATTTCCCCGCTATAAATGTTACCGGGATCTGAGGGTGCATTCCATCCGCCCTGACCATGATCGATGATCTTCATAGTTGCCTTGATCTTTGGCTCGTCCGGAATGGGAAATCCTCCATTGGGTTCAATCACCACCAGAGGGATGTCCGATCCTGCGAACTGGGCTAAGAGACCGAAGGATAGAAGCAGCAGGAGCAGAAAAGGATAAATCGCTTTCATGGGAGGGTTTTCGGCCGCTAAAATAACCATTTAATGGGAAAACATATAAGGCTTCTTCATGGAATTGTCCAGGACAGCCACCGATGGAGGTTCTCAGCTACAAAATCATCTATGTTGTCATCATTGCCGGAGTATAGGGCAATGTCGTCCGAACGACCCGATTCAATAACACCCCTTACCACATCCAAAGTCTGTGTGAAAGTTAAATGTTATCCTGAAAGAAGATTTCAATCTAAATCAAGTAAAAACCAGGATAACAACCGGAATTACAAATACCTGAACAGCTACTCACCAGGCTGGTGCCCAACAATCTCTTCCAGCCTGCGATCCCAAAAGAGTTTTTTTCCCTCACGGTAAGCCCGTGTTGCCATAATAATGCCTATCGAATGCCAGTACCCGCTCATGATATGTCCGTTGGTTTCAGGATTCCTGTCGCGGATGCACTCAATCCAGTTATCAAGGTGTGGTTTGCTGTCATCACTTATCGAGGTGGGAGGTACCTTACCTTCAAATTCAGGTACCATAATCATTTCTGCTTCACCCCGGGCTATGGCCTGTTTCAGGCCCTCGTAAAAATCAAAACCGGCTTGAAGGTTCAGGTGTTCCGGGATAAAAAACCACCGTGGAGAGCCTTCGCCACCATGTGAAAACAATGTGCCATTTTTGCCACGGATGACGGTATGGTCACCAAACTTGCTGGCATAATGTGATGAATAGGAATACAGAAACTGCTCTTTTTCATAAGTAGCCAGTGCCTGGAAAGTGTCAGGGTTTTCGCGAATGTCAGGCCAACCAAAAATACCTCCATTCGATACCATCGAGTCGGGAATGGCTGTATCGGTATAAAAATGTACCAGGCCTATACCATGACTCATCCATTGAGAGGTGATCCCTCCGGAATAATTTTCAAAAATCCTGAATTCAAAATATTTTCTGGGATCAAATGGTTCATATGGCATCCCAAGCAACCACCGGTTCCAGTCGGTATCTTCTTCTCTGATGGAAGCCACGTCAGGATCATCGGGTTCGTGCCAGCGATGGTTATTGTCATTCCAGCACTGATCAATCTTTGTGATTTGCCCGAGTCTGCCTGACCGGACAATGTCCCTCACTTTCCGGTGAATTGGTTCACTTACCCATTGAGAACCTATCTGTACAATTTGCTTCGAATTTAAGACAGTATCACGTGCGAGTTTTGCTTCTTCAACATTCTGTGCCATTGGCTTTTCACAATAACAGTCCTTTCCAGCTTTAACAACCTCATCCAGGATCCGGGCGTGCTGATGGTCTCCTGTGGCAATCATGACTGCATCTACATCTTTATCGTTCAGC
>SPBY01000137.1 GCA_004525825.1 Bacteroidia bacterium | reverse complement strand
CGCTATCTGCTGAGCTTTGGTCTTGGTGGAATCGTACAAGGCCTGGAACACGAACTTATCCACTGCTTTGTCGGCACTCTCTGCATCCAGACTATCCCTGAGAATCTTTTCCAGATCCGAACCAAAGGGTTCCAGGAGTGGAAAAATGACCCTTCCATTCGAAGGGTTTATGGTGATCCCGTCCATGTAGTCAAAGATCCCATCAGGATAGGGGTCCCGCTGGGAGTTCATGTTGTCCAGGTTGAGAAGTCTGATCAGGATGACTTTGTTCAGATCACCTCCGGGAAGATAATTTACCGAATTCCCGGTCTCGTCGTCGCGGTAGAGCACATCCAGGGTAAAATCTTCCTCGCTTACCTGGTAGGCCCCCAGAGCGTAGACGTTTTTCATCATCAGCTTCCAGGTGTAAGAGTTGGGGGTAAAATTGGTGGGTTTCAAGAGCTTCATCATCAGCGATGAAGGAGCACTGATTCCACTGGATTCGGACAATTCCCCCACCTGGAAGGTTTGTCCCCTATAGGTATATTCATAGGCTACAGCCAGTATTTCATCGGTATTCAGGGCAGTATTCAGAGAGATATACCCCAACTTATCATTCAGGGAATATTCCCGGGGAGTAAGCAGGCGGGCATTTTCGATCTTCTCAAAATCAGTACCAAGCACCATTCCAGCGCCCTCCAATTCACTAGTCACATTCTTGATGTCCCGGATGGCTGCATGGGTATTGGTAAGTTCATAATAGGCATTGTTCAGATCGTTCCTGGGATAATCGCCGGCTTGTCCCGGATCGCGGCTAAAGAAGACCGGCTTGGGTTCGGCCAGATCGTTGGTAGCCACAATGTTCCTCGATTGCTCAAAATTGGTGGTTTTGTTGGTCACCCACACCTCAATGCGAGTAATGGAAACATCGGAAGTGATAATGGGCAGCCTGGAAAGCGCCTGGTTATAGGTATCGCGGAAGTATTCAGAAAGAAAGAAGTGCTTGTTGGCATCGTAATCGTCGATAGTTACAGAATACTCATTCAACTGAGATCCTCCCTGCACATTGATGACTGACGATTCGCCCCTCTGCTGGGAAAAGACAGTGGTCACGGAGAGCTTTCCGAACTGCAGTTCCGTTTTCAGACCGAAGAGGCTCTGGCTCCCGGTGATCAGCGAGCCGGGCAAGGGAAGATTTACATTTCCCGCTTCAATTTTCTTGATGATCTCATCCTCCTTCCCCGAATACTCCAGCTTGGTCTGGTTCTCAAAATCGAAGGTGGCTTCCGTATTGTAGCTTATGTCCATGGCCATCTTGTCTCCGATGGATCCGGCCACGTTCATGATGATCTTCTCGTCAAAAGTGAACGAGGGTACACTACGAAGCCGTTCATTGATGTTGGGGTTGTCCTGCTTGGATAAGTTGAAGCCAAAAATCAGCTCCGCGCTTCCCGAAGGGACAATGTTGATCACATTGGATCCGAAAAGTTTATCAAAGGCCTCGCCTCCCACATGGATGGGTGGAATAAAGGAAAGCTGCTGCTCCAGTGACGATCCGCTGGACTTTAGCCGCCAGTATTCGCTCACCTGCTGTCTGAATTCGTACTGGGCATACTCCTCCTTGGTCATCAGCGTGGGAGCACGATAGTTCCAGCTCCCAATGGTTTCCGAAAAGACATATTTCTTGGTCAGCGGATCATAGATGATCTTTGAGTGGACATTGGAGGGATTCTGCAGGTAGAGGGGAGACTTATTGCCAGAGAAAGAAAAGGGGTAGGCTCCCTTGTCGTTAAAGGGATAATGCAAGGTGGAGTCCTGTGCACTGGCTCCAAGAGCCAGCAGGAAACCAATGACTATCAGGAATATGTGGCTATACCTTCGGCTCACTATATAAACTTCAAGGCAGCCTTCACTACCTCTTCCGAAGAAAGATCGGGCTGCTCTGATAAAATACGGGTCAGAATCTTCTCTACGGTTTTCTTTGGAAAACCCAGTGCTACTAAAGCAGATAACGCTTCTTCGCGGCTGGTATTGCCCTGCGATAAGAATAATTCATCTATTCCCGCACCTAAGCCGACTTTATCTTTCAGATCCACAATGATCCTTTGGGCCGATTTGGCGCCTATTCCTTTAACTCCTTGTAATACAGCTACATTGCCCGACAGTATGGCATGAGTAATTTCGTCCGGTGAAAGGGAAGATAGGATCAGCCGTGCCGTATTAGCGCCAACGCCCGAAACAGAGATAAGCATTCTAAAGATTTCGCGTTCCTCTCTGCTTCCAAATCCGTACAGGATCTGGGCATCCTCCCTCACCACGAAATGAAGGTAGACTCTTCCCGAACTCAGCTTGCTTAACTGGCTGTATGTGAGTACAGAAATATGAATGTGATAGGCCAGGTGGCCTGCCTGGACGATCAGATGTGCTGGACTTTTCTCGACAAACTCCCCCTCAATAAACTCATACATACCCTTTGGTTTTGGTATGCTAATATAGTAAAATCGGGAGAGAAGATCAGAGGGTCTTTTTATGCTCAGTCTCTTCGTAGGCCTCCACCATGTCTCCCACCTTGATATCGTTGAAATTTTCGACGTTCAGACCACATTCAAGCCCCACGACTACCTCTTTAGCTTCATCTTTGAATCGCTTGAGCGATCCCAGCTCTCCGCTATAGACCACAATGCCATCCCTGATGAGCCTGACTTTTGAGTTGCGCCTGATTTTTCCTTCACGAACCATACATCCGGCAATGGTTCCCACTTTGGTGATCTTGAAAACTTCCAGGATCTCCAGGGTTCCGATGATCTCCTCCTTGATTTCCGGGGATAGCATGCCCTCCATGGCTGCCCTCACTTCTTCGATGGCATCGTAGATAATGGAATACAGGCGGATATCGATCTGTTCTTTCTCTGCCAGTTTCCTGGCGCTCAGAGATGGTCTCACCTGGAATCCAATCACAACGGCATTAGAGGCAGCAGCCAACAAAATATCCGACTCTGAGATCTGTCCCACGGCCTTGTGTTTGATGTTCACCTGTATCTCCTCCGTACCCAACTTAATCAGCGAATCAGAAAGGGCCTCGATGGATCCATCCACGTCTCCCTTTACGATCACATTCAGTTCCTGGAAGTTACCAATAGCAATCCGGCGTCCAATCTCATCCAGGGTGATGTGCTTGGTGGTCCTGAGCTCCTGCTCGCGCTGTAATTGCTCGCGCTTATTGGCAATCTCCTTGGCCTCCTTATCGGTGTCCATCACGTTGAAGTGTTCCCCCGCCTGGGGTGCACCATTCAGCCCCAGGATCAGGGTTGGGGTGGAAGGTCCTGCCTCTTGAATTTTCTTTCCCCTCTCGTTGAACATGGCCTTCACGTGACCATAGTATTGTCCGGCCAGAACCACATCGCCTATATTCAGGGTACCCGATTCCACCAGAATGGTGGCCACGTTGCCCCTTCCCCGGTCGAGGGTTGATTCGATGATAGTACCACGTGCTTGTTTATTCGGATTGGCTTTCAGATCGAGAAGCTCCGCTTCCAGCAATACCTTCTCGAGCAATTCTTCAATATTTATGTTGCCCTTGGCGGATATTTCCTGGGACTGATATTTACCACCCCAGTCCTCCACCATGTAGTTCATTTGTGCCAGCTCATCCTTGATCTTTTCAGGATTGGAGGCTGGCAGGTCTATCTTGTTGATTGCAAATACGATGGGTACTCCTGCTGCAGCGGCGTGGTTGATGGCTTCCACCGTCTGGGGCTTCACTCCGTCATCGGCAGCCACCACAATAATGGCCACATCGGTGATCTGTGCTCCCCTGGCCCGCATGGCTGTAAAGGCTTCGTGACCAGGTGTATCGAGGAAGGTGATCCTGCGACCGTCTTCCAGTTTTACCCCATAGGCACCGATGTGCTGTGTGATACCACCGGCTTCACCGGCAACCACATTGGCATTACGTACCACATCCAATAATTTGGTTTTCCCGTGGTCCACATGCCCCATCACCGTCACGATGGGAGGTCTTGGAAGGAGATCTTCCGGATCGTCTTCCTCCTCTTTGATCGCCTCTATCAAATCCAGGCTCACAAATTCCACCTTGAACCCAAATTCATCTGCCACCAGCGACATGGTCTCTGCGTCAAGACGCTGGTTGATGGACACAAACAAACCCAGGCTCATGCAGGTTTGGATTACTTCTGTAGGTGGCACATTCATCATGTTGGCAAGCTCGTTCACAGATACAAACTCAGTCACCTGCAATACATTTTTATTTTGCTCGAGCTGATCACTCACTTCCTGCAATCGGGTCTGCACCGCGTCACGCTTTTCTCGCCTGTATTTTGATGTTTTTGATTTGGATCCCTTGCTGGTCAATTTGGCCAGAGTATCCTTGATCTGCTTTTGTACATCTTCCTCATTGACCTCAGGCCTGGTGGGACGCTTCCTCTTTTTGCCGGCCTTTTCTCTTGCGGCAGCACCTGCTTTGTTCTGCTTGTCGATATCCACTGGTCCCGACTCTTTCCGGATCCGCTTTCTCTTCTTCTTATGATCGAGGTGCACATCATTGTCCTTGCTCGAAGCCACCGGTTGTTTCTTCTTGGGCTCCCTTTTCTCCGGAAGAACAATCCTGCCCACCACGGTGGGACCGGTCAACTTCTCTACCCTGGTGGGGATCAGGTTCCGCTCCTCCTCCATCCTCATCTTCTCAATCATGGTCTCCTCAACCACCTCTTTGCTTACGGGCTCCACTGCTTCGAATGCCTCTTTTTCAGTAGTTTCGGCTTTGACTTCATCCGCAACTTCAGCCTCCTCAGGTGCTTCCTCCGACTTTATACTTTCAACTTTTTCACTTTCAGCCTTCTCGATTTCAGCTTTCGGACTTTCAGCTTTCGGACTTTCAGCTTTCGACTTTTTTTCCGGACGTGTCTTCTGATTCATCGAATCCAGGTCGATCTTTCCGATTACCTTGGGTCCACTTTCAGTCACTTCAGCTTCAGGTTCCGCTTCAGCAGCTTTTTCACTCTTTGCGGTCTTTGGCTGTTCCAATTTTTCAATGGCTGCTTCAGGCTTGTCAGCAGGAGCTTTGGTCTTTGCTGCGGGCTCGGTTAGCTCAGGTTTCTCTTCCTTTTCAACCACAGGAGCCGCTTCCACTGGCTCTGGAATGACCTCAGCGGAGCTTCCTGCAGTTTTATCTGTAATGAGTAACTCTTCGGAATCCTCCTGTTCAACGGCCACCGGCTCATCGTCCAGGGACAAGGACTCCTGTCTTTCCCTAAGATTTTTCAGAGTCAACTTCTCCGATTCCTTCTTTACATTCTGGTCGGAACTGTACTCCTCCAGCAGAAGATCATACAGTTCCGGATCCATTTTGCTGTTTGGATTAGAATCGATCTCATGTCCCTTTTTTCCAAGAAATTCTACGATGGTGGAAATCCCAACGTTAAATTCCCTGGCTGCCTTGCTTAACCTTGTTGCCTTTCTTTCAGCCATATAATTCTATTCAAATTCTGCTTTAAGCACATTGACCAGTTCCGTAATGGTTTCCTCTTCCAGGTCTGTCCGTTTCACCAGGTCCGCCACCGTAAGGTTCAGAACAGATTTGGCAGTATCGCAACCGATGGCTTTCAGCTCATCGAGAATCCAGCTTTCAATTTCATCAGCAAATTCTTCCAGGTTCACATCCTCATCGTCTTCATCCGACTCCCGATAGACATCAATTTCATAACCTGAAAGCTGACTGGCCAACTTAATGTTCAAGCCTCCCTTTCCTATGGCAAGACTTACCTCCTTGGGCTGCAAGTATACCTCTGCACGCTTCGCCTCATCATCCAGTTTGATGGAGGTGATCTTTGCCGGGCTCAGTGCCCTGGTTATAAACAGCTGGAGGTTGGTGGTATAATTAATTACATCGATGTTCTCATTTTTCAATTCCCTCACGATGCCGTGAATCCTGGATCCTTTCATGCCCACACAGGCTCCAACAGGATCGATCCTCTCGTCATAGGACTCTACAGCTACCTTGGCTCGTTCACCAGGGACCCTTACAATTTTCTTGATGGTGATCAGTCCGTCAAAAATCTCGGGGACCTCCAGTTCAAAAAGGCGCTCCAGGAAAACCGGAGAGGTACGTGAAAGTATAATCAGCGGATTGGCATTACGCATATCCACCTTTACCACTACTGCCCTGATGGTATCTCCCTTGCGGAAATAATCAGAAGGAATCTGTTCGGTTTTCGGAAGAATCAGTTCATTGCCCTCATCGTCAAGTATCAGAATCTCCCTCTTCCAGACCTGGTAAACCTCTCCAGTTACCACATCACCGATGCGGTCCTTGTACTTGTTGTACAGATGGTTCTTCTCAAGTTCCATGATCCTGGCCGACAGGTTCTGGCGCAGAGCCAGAATGGCACGTCTTCCAAAATCTCCCAGTTTCACTTCGTCGGTCACCTCTTCGCCCACCTCATAATCCTCATCGATCTCCTTGGCTTTTGTAAGGGTGATCTGAACGGCCGGGTCTTCTACTTGGTCATCTTCAACCACCTCGCGGTTCCTCCAGATTTCGAAATCCCCCTTGTCAATGTTGATGATGATATCAAAATTCTCATCTGTCCCGTACTTCTTCAGAAGCATCCCCCTGAAAACATCTTCCAGGACACTCATCATGGTTACCCGGTTGATGTTCTTTAGGTCCTTGAATTCGGAAAATGTCTCTATCAGATTAATATTTTCCATTGCTACTATCTTGAATCAATTAAATGATATTATTGTTTTTGCTTTTTTTATCTCTTCAAATCTGATCTCTACGTCGTCGCCCTGAACATACAGCACGACTCCTTCATCAGACACCTTTTGCAGTTTACCTTTTACCTTGATCCCATCGGCGTACAAGACTTCGATGTCACCACCCAGATTCTTCTCATACTGTTGCTTCACCTTGAAAGCTCCGCTCAGACCCGGAGAACTTACCTCCAGGGAGTAGTCCTCCACATCGCGGTCCAAAGACTCGTTCAGGTAACGGCTGATCTTTACGCACTCGTCGATAGAGATACCCTCGGGCATGTCCACATGCACAGTAATGACATTCCCGGGTTTCACAAGCACCTCCACGAGGAAGATTTCGGTCCCCCCGATAT
>SPBY01000357.1 GCA_004525825.1 Bacteroidia bacterium | reverse complement strand
TGCCCTGGGTTCAGGAAACAGCATCCCGGATTTCATTCCCAGGGAGAACTACCTGGCCATGCTCCGGGCTGCTGCGGATTTTGCATCCTAGTTTTTCCGGGCTTCGCTGATCTTTCCCTTGTAGAGATAAAACAAGAGGATAGTGAAGATTACCAGTTGACCTGCTCCTGCGAGCAAAGAGAGTTCAGCAAGACTGCTCGATCCTCTGCCAGTGGCAAAAAGATAGGCCGCCAGGAAAATAAATGCGAGGCCGAATCCAAGGAAACTCCAGAACTTCCATTTTGCTAGTTTTTTCATCCTGTGAAGTTTTAGTTAGCAACGTGCACCGGGACCGGCACCAATGCAGGAGGCAGCAAGTGCTGCGGCTAGTTCAGGACCCGCCACGATACCTGATAATCTGCAAATCCAGCTACTACTGCAGGCATCCAATGTGCACATCAAACATGCCCTCCAGGTCGCTTCCTTGCGACAGCATACCGCATCCTCAGTATTGGTCGATTTCCGATGACTTGTTTCTAAAGTTAAGAAATAGATTTCATTATTGAAAGAGTTAATGGTCTCATTGTCACTGATTACAAAATCCCCAATCCGGTTTTGCTCGTCCAGTTGAAAAGAATAAAAGGGCTGGTCATCCAGCGTCCGGAGGCCATACTGCATCTTTTGACCAGCAGCTGGCCTGAATTCCGCCATGCTCACCTGGAACAAACCATGGCTCTTATAGAGGATCACTGTTTGCTCAGGATCAGCGGTTGGAATGGAATACATGATCACAGCCGTGTGGTTGAAATAAAACTTCTTCACTTCATTGATCAGCAGACAATCCATATCCACTCCGTTTTCCCGGGCTGCTACCTCCACCTCACTCTTTTCACGGTTCTCCCCCAGTAGTTCGATTCTGTAAGTATGGTTGTCGTAAAAATTGGGGCTCACTTCATCAATTAAGGATGGGTCTTCATATACCAGAGTGTTGGATGTCCGAGTATCCAGGATCTGTATTTCATCCTCCTTGTCGCAGCCATAGGCCACCAGGAGTATGATCCCTGTCAGAGCCAGGGCACCAATAAATAATTTTTTCATGTCATTGAGATTTTCTGGTTAGTAATGGAAATTTCAGGCCTGTTTGGGGGTTAATGTGACCAAGGGGACCTTCATCGGTCCCTGACCATCAATTCTCAGAATAAACCAGAAGGGGAAGACTGCTATTGGAAATAGTTGGGCGCCCGGCTGCGCCGCATCTCTTTACTCAGGTCGCTGATCACCGTGCTGTACACTTCCTGCTCAGAAATGTTTACATTCTCACCCGGATCCACGCTGTGATCATAGAGCATCCTGGCATAAGCGCTGTCGCTGTCGCTGATCCATTCAGTATAGAACCAATTTTCCCGTACGGTGGTAACTCCCGCAAACCACTGGCATATGGCGACTCCATCGCTTTTAGCTTCTGCATCGAATAGCAACTCTTTGAAACTATTTCCCTGCAGGTGTGCTGGCAGTTCCAGTCCCGCCAGTTCACATAGCGTAGGATAAATATCCACATACTCCACCACCTGAGCAGAAGCTTTTACCTGCCGGGTGCCCGGTACCTTTAGAATCAGAGGGGTGTGCAGCGAGGTCTCGTAGTTGCAATGCTTGCACCACAGGCCATGCTCCCTCAGATTCCAACCGTGGTCGCCCCACAGGATCACAATGGTGTTGCGATCCAGTTCAAGACGCTTCAACTCATCCAGAACCTTTCCGATCTGTGCATCGGTGTAGGAGACACTGGCATAGTATCCATGGATCAGCTCCCGAGCAAAATCGTCCGTCACCCCTCCCTCGGGAGGTACACCCGCATAGGCCCTCAACTCCCCGAAGTTATGGATCGATTCTTTCGGTGCATTTTCGGGAGGATGATTGTTCTCGGGAAGATTGACCTTCCCGTCGTAGAGGGCCCAGTACTTTTCCGGAGCATTAAAGGGCAGGTGAGGTTTATAAAAACCGGTGGCCAGGAAGAAGGGCTTATCAAGCTCCTTTAACTTTTGCAGATCCCGGATGGTCTTTTCTGCAATCTTTCCATCCTTGTAAGTCTCATCAGGTACCTCTGCCCGCTCGAAAGGCGGTCCCCGGAATCTGTCAGAAGTATCCTGAAGGATGTTTTCAGAAAGGGCATAATCTCTCCACGAGTTGCTGTTGGAAACCGGATGCCAGATCTCATCCCAAGTCTTCTCGGCATCATCGTCGTGATGAAAGATCTTACCGTTGCTGATGGTATGGTAGCCGTGGTTGTGGAAATGTCCCGAAAGTGTGGTGATCCCAGGTGCTTCTTCATCTGCCCGGCTCAGATAAGTCAGGAAACGATTCCGCGCAGGACGCAGGCCGGTCATCAGGCTGGCCCGGGAAGCCCCGCACACCGGTATGTTGCAGTAGGACCGGTCGAAACGGGTACCCTGAGCAGCCAGGCGGTCGATGTTGGGTGAGCTAATTAACTCCCTTCCATAACAGCCCAGTTCGGGACGAAGATCGTCCACAGCAATAAATAATACATTGGGTGTTTCTGGCAAGGTGTTCTTCTCAGGAGAAGCGCTGCAAGAGACCAGGATCAAAATCAACCACGACAAATGCTTCACAGGAAAAGAATTTATAAGGAGGTAACAATGGAATACATGCCCGATCCAACTTTTCCTAGCACTTTTCCATCCTTTTCCTTGTAAGCGATTCCCGATTGTTCCAGGGAGAATCCGTTGAAGGTGATTCCTGAAACTGCTCCCGGGATATAGATGGTGGCACTGGTGTTTGCCGGCACCACTACTTCCATAGTCAGCTTCTTCCCTTCCAGCTTCCAGCCTGAGACAATCTCTCCATACATGGATTGATGGGTAGCTCTGGCCGAGGTAAGTCCCCCACCCGGTTGTGGCTGGATGATGATGTGCTTGTATCCTGGATGGTTTTCATCGATCCCGATCCCAGCCACCACCTGGTACATCCATTTCCCAATTGCTCCGTATGCATAATGGTTGAATGAGTTCATCCCTTTATCCTGAAAGGTAGAGTCGGGTTTCTGACCGTCCCAGCGTTCCCAGATAGTGGTGGCACCCATGGTCACTGGGTAGAGCCAGGAAGGATATTCCTTCCTGTTCAGCAAATGATAGGCCAGGTCGTTTCTGCCTATATCGGTAAGGGTTAGTGATATCAGAGGGGTCCCCAGGAAGCCGGTCGTGATATGCCTGAATTGTTCCACATCCCCGGCCAGGAAAGCTGCACTCTTTTTGGCTGTTTCGGTATCCAGCATATTAAATGCCAGCGCAAGGGTGTAAGCTGTCTGCGTATTTGCAACCAGTCGACCGTTTGGCGTTACAAACTCCTCGCTAAATGCTTTCTTTATCTGTTCAGAAAGCTGGGCGAAATACTGTGCCTCTTTTTCATGACCCAGGATGGCAGCGGTTTTAGCTACAATGGATGAGGAGTAGGAATAGTAGGCTGTGGCAATCAGATCCTTGAGGGTATAGGCCCCCATGTAATCCGATCTGTTTGAGGCGAAAGCAAGCCAATCACCAAAATGAAAATCTCCCGTCCATATGAGATCCTCCCCGGCACGCTCTTTCATAAATCCAATCCAGGCCTTCATACTCTCGTACTGGTTTTCGAGAACTGTAACATCCCCGTAATCCAGATATACTGCCCAGGGGATAATAATCCCTGCATCGGCCCATCCGGTAGCTCCTGTTCCACCCAGGATATCCGGCACCACGTGTGGAATGGATCCATCCTCTTTCTGATCGGCAGCCATGTCCTTCAACCATTTTCGGTAGAACGTTGCTGCATTCATATTGAAACATGCTGTGGGCGCAAATACCTGGGCATCGCCGGTCCAACCTAGTCTTTCGTCCCGCTGAGGACAGTCGGTGGGCACATCAAGAAAATTCCCCTTCAATCCCCACACAATATTATGTTGCAGCTGGTTTATCAGAGGCTCTGAACACTCAAAGGTGCCCGATGGTTCCATATCTGAGTGAATCACCATGCCTCTGATCTTATCGGCTGTCAGCTCGCCCGGATATCCGGATACCATCACATACCGGAATCCCTGAAAGGTAAAGTGGGGTTCAAAAGATTCCTCTGTTCCTCCTTTAAGTAAATAGGTGTTGGTACATTTAGCTGCACGCAGATTATCGTAATACATATTTCCCTCCTTATCCAGCACTTCGGCATGTCGAAGGGTAATCACATCACCGCTTTTACCAGAGGCCATGATCCTGATCCAGCCAACCATGTTCTGTCCCATATCAACCATCCATCCTTCATCCACCTTTTTAATGGAAAGTGGCTCCAGCTTATCTACAATCTTCACAGGTGGACCTTCGGGAGCAATTAATTTTTCTTTAGAAATCTCAATCTTCGC
>SPBY01000549.1 GCA_004525825.1 Bacteroidia bacterium | reverse complement strand
TTTGTTGTGGCATCAAGAAATGACGGGATCATACCACTAAAGGATGCCCTGGAGGAAATTAACCGCTAATATGAAAATCAGCATTGAAGCCAAAGTCGGATTGATTGGAATTGCCACCCTGGTAGTTTTGATCTGGGGAATCAATTACCTGAAAGGTAGAAACATTCTCAACAGTACCTACACATTGTATGCACATTACCAGGATTCGGGAGGATTGGAAACATCTGCGCCCGTGCTGATGAATGGAATAAAGATTGGTTATATCGAAGCCATTGATCTTCAGCCGGAAGCCTTGCGTCCTGTAGGGATCACCCTGCATATTGAAAAAACCTATTCCGTGAGTGTCGGTTCCAGGGCGGTGCTATTCAGCGCTGACCTTTTGGGAGGCAAAGCCATTCGCATCGAAAGCTCACAAAATGATGGCTATCTCGCAGACCAGGATACCATTCAATCATCTTTTGAACCTGATCTCTTTTCATCCATTGGAGACCAGGCATTACCGGTCATGCAGCAGATCGGGCAATTTGACGCCTCACTCGACACCCTTGCAGTCAGGATGGGCGATCTACTAAGTTCAGACGCATCGCATAATACCCTGGAGCACATTTCAGATATTTCAGCCTCGTTGCTTATCTCCCTGGAGCCAGGCGGATCACTTTATGAAAGTTCTAGCAATCTTGAATCCTTTTCATCCATGCTGGCAGCCCAGGAAGATGAGATCGCCTCCATGACTTCCCATCTCAATTCTGTGAGCGAAGCCCTGGATAGTGCAGGGATCGACCAAGTCACCCAGGAGCTGATGGCAACCACAGGACAATTCAGGTTGCTCCTCGAACAAATAAATTCAGGAGAAGGAACAGCAGGAAAACTAATCTATTCCGACACCCTGTACTACCATCTCGAAAATTTGGTCTCTGACCTGGACAGCCTGATCATTGATCTCAAGGAAAATCCCCAGGACTACGTCCATATTTCACTTTTTGGTAAATCAAAGAAGTAGAATCGCCTTTTTAGGCAAAAACTCCACAAAAAAAAGTAAAATAAATCCAATTTCGGGTTAGATTAATCCTAAATTAGGTGATCCTGATTAAACAAAGAATTGAATTAGGGGAGCTAAAGGTTTAAATAACAATTTATTAAGCTTGCAATATCAGTAATAATACTTATTCTATTGAATATCAGGTCATTAATAAATTGTCATTTTTTTTCACTTTCTAAATAATTGACGCTAACACTGATATAATTATTCTGAGATTTTCAAGTCCAGGCGAGTTTTTTTTTTACTTTTTTTTCACAATCTTTGCTATGGGAATCGCACAAGCTATAAATGTAATAGGAATCTGAAAAATCGACGTTTACAATGCATGAACGTATATGGAACAATTGTCTTAATGTAATCAAAGATAATGTCCCCTCAATAAGTTTTCGTACTTGGTTTGAGCCTATTGTTCCACTTAAGCTAGACAATGATATTCTGACCATTCAGGTTCCCAGCCCGTTTTTTTATGAGTACCTGGAAGAGCAGTATATTGATATCCTGCGTAAGGTGATTAAAAAGGAACTGGGTCCGGATGCCAAGCTTGAGTACAATGTGATCATGCAAAACAATTCCTACAGCAACAGTAAACCCTACACAGTGAAATTTCCTGCCAGGAACACCAAGGAGATAAAGAATATTCCTGTTTCTGTGCCGCTCGATACCAGTGAGAATACCATCAGGAACCCCTTTGTGATTCCGGGATTGAAGAAACTGGACATAGATCCCAGGCTGAATCCTGAAAACTCCTTCGATAACTTTATAGAAGGTGAATGCAACAGACTGGCAAGGTCTGCCGGCTTTGCTGTATCGAAAAATCCGGGTGGTACTGCCTTTAATCCCCTGCTTGTATATGGCGATAGCGGTCTGGGAAAAACACACCTTGCTCAGGCCATTGGGATTGAGGTAAAGGAGTTGTTCCCGGAAAAGACTGTACTCTATGTGAATGCCAATAAATTCCAGACACAGTTTGTGGATGCCATCAGGAACAACAATAAAAATGACTTTCTCCATTTTTACCAGATGATAGATGTACTGATCATCGATGACGTACATGAATTTGCAGGCAAAGAGAAAACTCAGGATACCTTCTTCCATATATTTAACCATCTGCATCAGAGCGGAAAACAACTGATCCTTACGTCCGACAAGCCTCCCGTGGAATTGCAGGGAATGGAATCGAGGCTCTTAAGCCGTTTCAAATGGGGCCTTTCTGCGGATCTGCAGGCTCCTGACTTTGAGACCAGAATGGCCATCCTTAAGAAGAAAACCTACAACGATGGTATTGAATTGCCCGAAGAGGTGCTGGAGTATATTTCCACTCATATTTCTGATAACATCAGGGAACTGGAGGGTGCTCTGATCTCTCTGCTCGCACAATCGACGCTCAACAAGAAGGAGATCACGCTGGACCTGACCAAGGAGATGATCGATAAGCTTATCAAAAGCACAAAACGGGAGATCTCCATCGACTACATCCAAAAGGTGGTTTGCAACTACTACAACATTGGCCTGGAACAATTGCAATCAAAAACCCGAAAGCGGGAAATTGTACAGGCCCGCCAGGTAGCCATGTTTTTCTCAAAGACTCTTACAAAGTCCTCACTGGCCACCATTGGTTCACAGATTGGCGGAAAGGACCACGCCACGGTACTTCATGCCTGCAAAACAGTAAATAACCTGATTGAAACCGATAAACGGTTCCGACTCCAGGTCGATGAAATAGAAAAGAAACTAAAAATGTAACAAGAAACAGAAACAGGTTCCCGGCGGACCTGTTTTTTTTTAACCGCACCTACTGAATGCATTTTCTGCTCCTCTGCATACTCTCCTCCACCGGCATATTCATCATCTTTAAAACCATCGACCGTTTACGGATCCCCTCCTTTCCTGTTATTGT
>SPBY01000109.1 GCA_004525825.1 Bacteroidia bacterium | reverse complement strand
TGCATCATGTTACGCAGGTACTGATGCTCATACCCGTACTTGGCATCGTTGATGTAGTAGATGTATCCAAATCCGTTGATAGTGGCTTTCTTTTTATGGTAATACTCCGGCATCATGTCGAGGGTGTACATGTCGGGAAAACCGTCGTTGTTGATGTCGGCCATATCGCTTCCCATGGAGGATTTGGTCTGATAGGACATCAGACGGGCAATCTCATTCTTGAAGGTACCGTCCTGCTGGTTGATGTATAGCAGGTCGTTGGAGATGTAATCGTTGGAGATATAGAGATCGGGGTAACCGTCCTTATTTACATCCCCAACAGCTATTCCAAGTCCAAACCCTTCAAATACAATCCCTGCCTCAAGAGTCACGTTGCTGAAGGTGCCATCGCCGTTGTTCCTGTACAAGTCGTCGTTGTTGATGGCGCTGCCGTCCAGGATTTTTGGTCTGTAACTGGCAGAAAGTCGTTCCGTGACGAAATTATTCAACAGGTAGAGGTCCAGATCCCCGTCATTATCATAATCCAGAAATGAGGCTTGAACCGAATAAGAGTCGTCTGCCAGACCATATTCCTCAGCCTGGTCGATAAATAACAATTCTCCATTTTCCTGAATCCCCTGGTTGATATAGAAGCGGTTCTTCCTGCGCTCAGCCTCTTTATGGGCTGTACAGGTAAGATAGATGTCCTTCCAGCCGTCCCCGTTTATATCAGTGTAGGTAATTCCGCTATACCACTGTCCGTTGTCGATGTCGCGGAAACTGGAAGTGATATCGGTAAACCTGAATTTTCCCTCGTTGAGGTAGATCCGTGGCGATACCTGGTTGGCAGTAAAAATGAGATCCTGCAAACCGTCATTGTTCAGATCCACCACTCCCACACCGGCTCCATTGTAGATGTATTCGAAATTGAGTACATGCACCGAGTCGCTTTCCACCACCACGTTGTTAAAGGTGATCCCGGTCTTAGCCGGATCGAGCAATTCAAACCTGGGTTTTTCAGTACACGAGAATGCAAGCACCGAAAGGCTAAGCAGAAATAGTCTCTTCATCTCTTATTCTCCAATTAACTAATACATTGAGGAGTCCAAAGAAACAAAAAAAAGAGTCCTGTTCAAAGAGAAGGGCCCTGTCATGTTACTTAAAGTGGTTGGATCTACCTGTTTTGCACCAGGCGTCCCTTCGATTGATCGATCTGTCTCTGGGGAATGGGGAAGTTCACATCCTCCGGACCCACTGTAGCATCACTCCAGTACATCTGTGAACCCCAGGGCATGGTTTTTTCAAAGGAGAGGATCCTGTTCAGTTCGGTGTTTACATTGTTCCAGCGCTGCAGGTCGTAATAACGGTGTCCCTCCTGACCCAGCTCCAGCTTTCTTTCGAATTTGATGGCTTTCTTGGCAAACCTGGAATCGGGGAAAGCAGGGTAGAGGCCGATCACGTAGTTAGCTGCGGGGGTGACTTCGTCGGACTCTTTCACAAAAGCATCCTGGTTGGCGGCCCTGGAACGTACCGCATTCACTTCTGCCAGGCCCAGGTCGTCCTGTACTGTCCATGCTTCGCATTCTGCTTTTAGCAGGAGCACATCAGCATAACGGATCATCCGGTAACCATTGGCCGTATACCCCGAGGTCCAGTTTCCCACTTCCGTATAAATCCCCTCCTGTGATTTTTTATAAACCTGTTTCTTGGGACTGTAAGGACCGGCATAGGACTGGTCACGCAGCCAATCCGACCCGGTGTGTTCCCCCCAGTCCCAGTAGGGAATGCCCCTGCGGCCCACCGACCAGTCCAGACGAGGATCCAGCCTGCCGGTATATTCTTCAAACGCGGAGTCGGGGTGAATACCCTGGTCACTGCTCACACTCTCCTCGTTGTATGTATCCAGGTAGGGCAGACCCTCCGGATCGGTACGGAAGGAATTCACAAAATCCTGGGTGGGCTGAAAAAACCCACAGCAACCGCCTGGCGATGCACCCGTCTTATAGGGGAAGTTGAGCACTTCTCCCATTCCGCCGTTCCATCCCCCGGAACCATCATTCACCGAGTACTGCACGGTGTAGATGGATTCCACCCCGTTTCGGAATTCAATGTCGAAAACATCCCCGTACCTGGGCTCCAGGCCAGCCTTTTGTCCGGCAGGATTGGTGCCAAATTCTTCTACCTCTGACAACAACTCCAGGGCTGATTCGTGATCGTCGTACATCTGCATCAAGGCCTTGGCCAGGAACACCTGACAAACGCTACGATTGAAGCGTCCCACCTGGCCCATGTTCAGGGAAAGTTTAGTTCCTTCTGTGAGATCCTCTATGATCCGGTCCCGGATGTCCTCGGTGTTTGTAATTGTGTTTAGATCGGTATGCTCATCCACGTAAGGAACAAACAGGAATGTAACTGGGTCTGCCCACATTCTCCATGCCTCAAAGTGGTAGAACCCTCGCAGAGCTCTGGCCTGCCTGGTAAAAGAGTGGTACTCCTCTTCTTTGATAGTCCCCGCCTCATAGGCTGCATGAGCAGTGGCCAGGGTGCAGTTGCAGCGCGAGATGGCTTCGTAACAAGATCTCCACTTTTGATCTAAGGCGGGGTTGGTGGCTGTTTCGTTATAGTTATTTATGGGATTGATGGGAGAGGAATCGCCTGAATCAGTGCCTTTGTTGGACTCTAGTCCCCTGATGCTTCCAAAGATCCAACCAGAGGTGGCTGAATGCCAATCACCGATACCTTCGGTAATCCCGTCCAGCATGGAGTAAGCTCCGATCAGCAGGGCATCCACCCCTTCATAATTGGCCAGTACGGCCTGGCTCAGTTCGCCATTGGGGGTGATCTCCAGGAATTCCTCAGAACATCCTCGTACAAATAATAAGCTAAGCAGAGCCAAAAAGGTAGATTTATTTCTCCACACCCAGATTGAGAGCCAGACACTTTTTTTGATCCAAAGTTTATTCATTGTATGTTGGGAATGCCAGATTTCCATTTCGAAGGGATGTTTGCGAGGAAGCCTACAATTTGTCGTACAGCGACAAATTTAAGCAACGAGCAAATATCCCGAGAAGTGTATATGCATTGCAATTTATGAAATATTGGATCACAAAAAAAGAGACTGCCCCGAAAGACAGTCTCTTTTCTATTAATCTATGTAAAGTGTTATTTACCTGTTCTGAATCAGGATGTTGTTGCTAACATCAAGCTGACGCTGCGGTACCGGGAAGTTTACATCCTCGGATCCGATATTCTGTCCTGCATAACAGAGATTTGACCAAGACATGGTTAATTCATAGGCCATGATCCTGGTAAGCTCGGAAACCACTTCGCCCCAGCGCTGAAGATCATAATACCTGTGACCTTCCTGTCCCAGCTCAAGCTTTCTTTCAAACTTGATGGCATGCATGGCAGCAGCCTGGTTGGCAAAGGGTGTTGGATATTGCGCAATCACATAGTTGGCTGCGTTAGTAACGTTATCAGCTTCCTTCACAAAACCTGCGGGATTGGCAGCACGTGCACGCACCAGGTTCACTTCACCAAATCCAAGGTCACCAGAATTGCTCATCGCCTCGCATTCGGCTTTCAGCAGAAGAACGTCTGCGTAGCGAATCATGCGGTATCCATTAGCGGTATACCCTGAGGTCCAGTTACCTACTTCAGTAAGGGAACCTTCCTGTGAGGCCTTGTACACCTGCTTCTTCGGGCTGTAAGGTCCGGAGTAAGTCTGGTCACGAATCCAGTCCTGGCCTGTATGTGGGCCCCAGTCCCAGTAAGGAATACCACGGCGTCCTACGGCCCAGTCCAAACGTGGATCAACTTCACCTGCAAACTCAACATAAGGATCAGCAGGGGTATAACCCATGTCATTGGTGATGAACACAGTGTTATAGCTGTAAGTCTGTGCAGCTAAGTCAATCATTGGCAGACCGCCAACAGTATTGAAGGAATTCACATAATCCTGGGTAGGATTGAAGAATCCACAACAACCACCTGGGGAAGTACCAGACTTATAGGGGAAGTTAAGAACCTCACCCCATCCGGCGTTCCATGCACCAGAGTTGTCATTCACCGAGTATTGTACAGTATAGACAGACTCTTCGGCGTTCCTCTGGGCAGCATCAAAGATATCTCCGTAATTGGCCATCAGGCCGATGGTTCCGCCAGCAGGTTGTGTTCCGGAGGCAATCACCTGAGCGAGCAAACCATCTGCCGTAGCATAGTCTCCATACATTTGCATTTGAGCCTTGGCAAGAAATACCTGACATACGGTCTTATTGAAACGGCCAATCTGCTTCATATCGTTAGGAAGATTAGTTCCTGCTTCAAGGTCGGCAATAATCATGGACCTCACGTCCACATCGTTGGTCACCAATTTGGTATCGGTGGTCTCATCCACGTATGGGATATACATACCGGTACTTCTGTCAGCCCATAGTTTCCAGGCCCAGAAGTGATATACCCCACGAAGGGCCCTTGCCTGCATCACCATTCCATCATGTTCCGCCTGGGTGATGGTACCATTTTCCAGGGCAACTGCAGCAGTTAAAATGGTGGAATTAGCGCGGGAAACACCTTCATAACAGGCCTGCCACTTGAGATTCAGATAAGGATTGGTGGCAGTTTCCGTATAGGTTTGTATAGGGTTGATGTCCGGCTGGTCGCCCGAGTCAGTACCCTTATTGGCTTCCATGCCACGGATACTTCCAAATACCCATCCGGAAGAGGCTGATTCCCAACCTCCGACACCTTCGGCTAACCCGTCGATCATGGAATAGGCACCGATGAGAAGGGCATCTACTCCTTCAAAGGTCGCCAGAACCTGAGCATCCAGCGAACCGTTTGGCGTGATCTCCAGGAATTCTTCACTACAGGAATGCATTAGCAGAAGTCCTGTAATGATCGCTATTACTGATAAAAATCTTAAGTTTTTCATATCTCTTTTGAATTTTTTCGCTTATACATTAAAATCCAAGACTCACACCTACCAGGAACTGCTTGTTGGCAGGAAGGTTCCCTCTATCCACCCCAAAATAGGTGTCGCTGCCACTTTGCATTTCAGGATCCATTCCGGTATACTGAGTGATGGTAAACAGGTTCACGCCCTGCAGGTAAATCCTGGCATTGGCGAACACATTTCCAAGAACGGCTCTGTCAAAGGTATATCCTAGCTGCAGGTTTTTCAGCCTGAAGAAAGAACCATCTTCCACATAGTAGCTGGTGTTAACCGTGTTGGTAGAGAAGTTGGATTTGTTGGAAGCCTTGGGTACTCTTGCGTCTGTCCTAGATGGCGTCCAGCTTTCGTATAGGAGGTCGGTACTCTTCTGATTCTGGAATGAGGGCCAGAAGTCGATCCACCAGTTATTGTGGTTGATAATTTCATTGCCCCGTGATCCGTAGAAGAAGGCAGTGACATCAAAGCCTTTGTATCCAAGAACCAGGTTAATACCATAGGTGAAGTCCGGGTTGGGATTTCCAATGAACATCCTGTCATCGGGATCAATGGTACCCGATCCGTCAGCATCTGTATAGCGGAAGAATCCAAGCTCCTCTCCATCCTGAACAATGGCATCCAATTCGCCCTGGTTCTGGAAGAGTCCGGCTACCTCATATCCCCAGAACTGACCCAGAGAGCCTCCAACAGCGTTGCGGTTGAGTGCACCAATCCTGGATCCGCCCGAGTCGAAATAGTCATAACCTTCGGCGATGGCAACAATCTCGTTGTTGTACGTGGTAAAGGTCAGATTGGCCTCCAGGCTGAAGTCGCCCCATACCTGGCGGTAGATCAACTGTAGATCTAATCCGCTGTTTTTCATTTCACCCACGTTAACGGCGGGAGCTGAAGCAGCACCGGCAGTACCGGGGAGTTCCGGTGTAAAGAGCAGGTCCTTGCTTTGCTTGGTGTACCAGTCAAGAATCAGTTCGAATTTGCGGTCAAAGAGTACAGCGTCAAAACCTATGTTGGTGGTAACGTTGGTCTCCCATTTGGCATCGGCATTACCGACCCGTGTGGGGCGGAATCCTGGCAACGAAGAGTTGCCGGTACCATTCAGGTCGTAGAAGGACCTGGAGGGGTTACCACCGTAAAGGTAGAACTGGTTAGATGTGGAAACGGGAAGCTGGTTACCCATGGTTCCGTAACCACCCCTGATCTTCAGGTCGGAGATAAAACCTGCGCCGGCCATGAATGACTCATCGCTGATCCTCCAACCTGCAGAAGCAGATGGGAATACACCGTAACGGTTTTCAGGTCCGAATACTGAGGAACCATCCCTACGAACCGTTCCACTCAGGTAATACTTATCGCGGAAGTTGTAGTCGGCCCGTACAAACTGTGAAACCAGTGAGCGGGGAGTATTGAAGCCAGAGCCTCCGCTAAGGAGATTGGCAGCAGTGCTGACAGTCCTGTACGCGAATGCATCTGAGAAGTATCCTGCACCTGCAGCATTTACATTACGTCCAATGCCTGTCTTAACGGCTTCGTAGCCTGCCACAGCCAGTACATTGTGGTCGCCCATCTGGCGGGCAAAGGTCAGGGTATTGGTCCAGCTCCAGGAACCGCCGTAATCTGCGCTATTACCATAAGTGGCAGTGGCATTGTTTTCTGCATTTTCGTAGGTAACTCCTGTCCAGTAGGCATTATAACTGGAACCGTAATCTCCACCGAAGGAGGATCTGATATTCAGTCCTTCAATGATTTTAACATCCACGAATGCATTACCCATGATGCGAAGGTTCTGCCATTTATTATCTCCAGACCTGGTGGCATCGGCAACGTAGTTACCGGTGTTACCCAGCCTGGGGGCAAGACCTGTACCACCCCAGTCGCCAGCCACGAATGTGTGTCCTCCCAAACCCGGAAAATCAGGACCAGTCCACTTAACGGGAATAACAGGTTGTGAGGCATAGACACCCATAACAGCCGAACCCTCACTATCGTTATTAGTAGTTCCGTGGTCCGAACGGTGGACAATATTAATGTTTTCCCCGATGGTCACCCGGTCTTTGATGTTGAATTCGGAGTTGAAACGTCCGCTGAACCTTTTGTACCAGTTTCCAAGTACCACACCATCCTGGTCAAAATAACCGAGGCCGGCATAGAACTTTGAATTCTGGTTTCCTCCCGACATGGAGAGGTCGTAGTTCTGAATCGTAGCATTTGAGAAAATTTCGTTGTACCAATCGGTATTCCCATCCCAGGAAGGCAGGGTGGGCGATCCGCTGGAAGGCCCGTAAATGGGATGGTTCTCAACGATTCCATCGTTGGCATATACCAGCCACTGAAGCTCGGCAAATTCTGTTGAGTTCAGCATGTTTGTGGGTCCACTACCGGGATTCTGAGTGCCGGCGTACATGTTGAAGTTCACCTTGATCCCTGAGGACTGACCTTTTTTGGTGGTCAGTACAATTACCCCGTTAGAAGCTCTCGATCCGTAGATGGAAGCTGCACCGGCGTCTTTCAGTACCGACATCGACTCCACATCTTCCGGGTTGATGGTGCTCACATCAAATGTGGGTACACCGTCTACCACGTAAAGCGGGCTGTTATTGCTAAAGGAAGAGAATCCCCGGATCCTTACCTTGGCGGATTGTCCTGGTCTGGAGTCCTGTGTGACTGTCACACCGGCCACGCGACCCTGCATCTGCTGGGTAATGTTGCCCTGGGGCATCTGGGTGAGTTCTTCAGAATTAACGACACCGACAGCTCCTGTCAGGTCTTTCTTCTTCTGGGTGGCGTAAGCCGTTACGACGATCTCATCCAGTGAAGTTACGTCAGGTGTCAGCACCACATTCACAGTGGACTGAGAACCCACGGGCACTGCCTGGGTAGTGTAACCGATGAACGAGAAAACCAGGACGGCATCATCACCAGGTACGTTGATGGTGAAATTACCATCAGCACCGGTGACTGCGCCTTGTGTGGTTCCCTGGATCACGATGTTCACTCCGGGAAGCGCTCCTTCATCCGCGGAAGATACCGTACCCGTAACCGTTCTTTGCTGAGCAAATGACATACTCAGCGCAAAGCCAAGGAGGAGAAGCGACAAAACGCCACTCTTCCACATTTTAGTTCTACGCATAATAGAAGTAGTTTAAGGTTAGAAATGAATACAAGTTTGGTGTTATATTTATAGTTATGGTATTAGTTTTAGTCAATTGGGTCATGCCAACTGCGGGCAAAACATCACAAGTATATAATTTTTTTCAAAGAATTCGTTTTATATTCGTCAATTTAGACCTGTTCAAAATAGACCTAAAGGCTACTGTTTATCTCACTTCCCACGTTCGAGTACTTGAGTATCACCATCATTACATACTCCCACTATAAACTCGATTTCATCCACACTAAGATAATGGATTTTTCGAATATCTCCGTTTAAATGAAAGCCACTTTTTACTGGCATCAAGACTTCGTAGCTTAAGTCCTGTTTCCCAAGCATTAACCAGCCATGCGATGCATCCTGTCTGCCCAATGAGGGTCTTGCACCATAATTATTTCCGGCCAGAATCAGGTCGGGAATCCCATC
>SPBY01000243.1 GCA_004525825.1 Bacteroidia bacterium | reverse complement strand
TCTTCCACAAACATCGAGGGCGAATGGAGCCAGGCTGGGAGAGATTTTGCTCTTGACCTTGAAAAGCAGGCCGGTGCTTTTGTGCTGAACCGTCCCCAGGAACCCAAACCTCCCTTCCCATACAAGAAGGAAGAGGTGATGTTCCCTCAAATACAAGAGGGCTTTTCCTTGGGCGGGACACTGACCTTGCCCGAAGGTCAGGGACCCTTCCCGGTGGTTGTTTTGGTCACTGGTTCCGGTAGTCAGAACCGGGACGAAGAGATTTTTGGACATAAACCTTTCTGGGTTATCGCGGACCACCTGACCAGAAGTGGAATAGCGGTATTGCGCTACGATGACCGCGGAGTGGCCGCGTCCGGGGGCATGGCTGCAGGAGCCACTACGGCGGATTTGGCCATCGATGCCAAATCGGCCATGGGATACCTGTTATCGCGCAGCGACATAGATAAATCCAGGCTTGGAATTATAGGACATAGTGAAGGGGGCTTGATCGCTTTTATGCTTGCCTCTGAGCATGAGGATATCTCCTTTATCATCTCCCTGGCTGGTCCCGGGGTGGATGGCCTTACCATCCTGCTGGAACAGAGCGAGTATATTTCCAGGTTGAGCGGAATACGTGAATCCATCGTTGAGGACAACAGAATTGTCATGAATAAAGTGTATGAAATTATGGCCAAAAATGAATCATATAAAACTTGGGGAGAGGAGGTTATCGATTTTACCTCTTCTTATTATTCAAATAAGGGATCGGATCAATATAGCATGGAGGATATTGAGCGGGGTAAGAGGAATCTATTGAGCTCCATTCCCGAATCTTCCTATGCCTGGATGCGCTACTTCGTCATGTCTGATCCCTCTTCTTATTTTCCTTCCATTACCTGTCCTGTCCTTGCCCTGAATGGAGGGAAAGATTGCCAGGTATTGGCGGAAAAAAACATCAATGCCATAAAAAAAGGACTTCAGTCAGCCGGTAACAGTCAGCTTACTGCCATGATCCTGCCTGGACTGAACCACCTGTTTCAAAATTGCACGACGGGCCTGGCTTCAGAGTACAATCAGATTGAAGAGACTTTCGATCCAAAGGTCCTTGAACTTATGACTGCCTGGATCCTGCAGTTAAAGTAGGCGAATGCCTGTGGGCTGAATTTCAATAAGCCGTTGCTTATACAAAGCGCCCAGTGCCTTCTTGAATGCTTTCTTGCTGATCCCGAATTGGGTAGAGATGTCTTCCGGGGTGCTTTTATCGGTGAGAGCTATGAACCCGTCGTATTCTTTCAGCTTTGTTAAGATCAGTTCACTGTTTGCATCATTGGCGCCTCTGTAGCCAATGGCTTGAAGGGAAACATCTATTTTATTGTCGTCCCGGATATTTTTCACATATCCTTTGAGCTTGTCGCCGACTCGGACCTCTTTAAACACCTCGTTGTCAAAAATCAAACCTTTGTGCTTATGGTTGATAATGACCACATATCCCAGGTCGGTTTTTTGCTGGACCACCAGGTCGACTTCGTCTCCCTCTTTCACTAACAGCTCATCGTTTTGCAGATATCTCTCCACCCGGTTGCTGGCGAATAGCCTGTCGGTTTTTTGGTCCAGGTCGAGGTAGACAATGTACCATCGCCCTTCCTCCATTTTTTGCTTTTGTTCCCGGAATGGAACCATCAGGTCTTTCTCCAGTCCCCAGTCAAGGAAGGCACCCACAGCAGTTACCTCGCTAACTTTCAACAAGGCAAATTCGTGAAGGTTTATTTTTGGAGTCAGGGTGGTGGCAACTGTTCTTCCTTCGGAGTCTCGGTAGATGAAGACTATTACCTTTCCCCCGGGTTTCATTTCTTCCGTACAGTATTTATTGGGGAGTAAGACCTCCTCGCCCGAATCATCTGTCAGGTAGAGGCCAAATACGGCCCTTTTCAGAATATTTAATTCAACATGTTTGCCTTGTTCTAACATGCCTGCAAGATACGCAATCGCGTAATTCTATTCATGGGATCATTTGCATTAGATTTATTGTTTAAATTAGTCAATGACCTAAACATGAAAACAGTATGAAAAATGCGCTCCCGGTAAGGAACTTGATGCTGACCTTGTTGGCTGCTGTCCCCTTGTTATGCTGCGCCCAAAAGGAGGAGCTTAAACATTCACCTGAGGAACCTTATTCAGTGGCCGCCTATGTATGGCCATCCTGTCATTATGAGGAGCGAAATGCCAGCGTCCTTTGGCCGGAAGGAACAGGCGAATGGGAGATTATCCGGAAGGGAACCCCCAGGTTTGAAGGGCACTATCAGCCCAAAGTCCCGCTTTGGGGATATGAGATGGACGACGATCCACAGGTGATGGAGAAATGGATAGAGGCAGCGACAGATCACGGTGTGAACGTTTTTATTTTCGATTGGTACTGGTTTGGCGAGGGACCTTTTCTGGAAAGCAGCCTTAACAACGGCTTCCTGAAAGCAAAAAACAACGAGAAGATGCAATTCTATCTCATGTGGGCCAACCATGACGTGAAGAAGAATTACTGGAACCATTACAAGTATGATTCCGATTCCCTTTTGTGGACCGGTTCTGTAGACCAGGAAAATTTCAGGATCATTGTAGAGAGGGTGATTCGCCAGTATTTCCATCAACCTAACTATTTCAAAATCGAGGAGAAACCGGTATTCTCCATCTTTAACTTTCAAAAGTTTGTGGAAGACTGTGGTGGACTGGATGGGGCCAGGGAGGCCCTGGATTATTTCAGGGCCAAAACCGTCGAGGCAGGTTTCCCGGGATTGCATGTGCAGGTGATTGCTTTCGGTGGCAATGAAAAGAATCCGGGCATATTAAGACAGTCCTTAAGTGAAGGGAGGAGCAATAGCGAGATAGTTTCTTCCCTGGGGATCAACAGTGTTACCAAGTATAATTGGGGACAGGGAGAGGGCCTGGAGGATTACATTGTCTGGGGGGAAGAAGCCATGCAGCGGAGGCACAACTGGGATGAGGCACTGGATATACCATACTTCCCCAATGTATCCATTGGCTGGGACGATACTCCCAGGTTTCCGGACAAGGGAAAAAGCCATGTGATTCACTACAACAAATCGCCGGAAAGTTTTGCTGCCTATCTTCTGAAGGCCAAGCAATATGCGGATCAACATCCCGGCCAGCCGAAGTTGATTACCCTGTTTTCATGGAACGAATGGGTGGAGGGGGGATACCTCTTGCCCGATATGCGTTGGAACTTCGGATACCTGGAAGCCGTGGAAAAGGTAATGAGTGGAAAACACGATCAGTAAGACTGTTTAGTGGATTTTGGTTTGGAGTTTATTAACTTACCCCTTGAACTTTCAAAACGAGACAGATGAAAAGAAGGACTTTTATCAGGAACAGCCTGGCAGGGGCAGCATTTTTATCAGCATTTCCTTATGAGGCCCTGGCCCTTGAAAAGAAGCTCTATCCCCACGACAGGGTCAAGCTGGGCAATACAGGTATTGAAATGTCACGCATGGCCATGGGCACGGGTACCAATGGATTCGGAGGTGCCTCCAACCAGACCCGCCAGCTGGGCATCAAGGGGGTGGCTGACCTGCTTCGCGCCGCTTACGATGAAGGAATCAATTTCTGGGAAACCGCCGATCAGTATGGCTCGCATCCTCACGTTGGATCAGCTTTGAAAAAGGTGGAGAGGGAAAAAGTAGTGGTCCTGACCAAAACCAATTCCTCAACTTATGAGGATGTTAAGAAGGATCTTGACCGTTTCAGGCAGGAGCTGGGAACCGATTACCTGGATATCATCCTGCTTCATGCAATCACCGATCCGGAATGGAACACGAACATGAAAGGTGCCATGGAAGCTCTGGCTGAGGCCAAAGAAGCAGGTATTTTACGTGCGCACGGGATAAGCTGTCATTCCATTGGAGCCCTGGAAACTGCCGCGGACGAACCCTGGGTGGATGTGGACCTGGCGAGATTCAACCCGGGCGGAGCCAGAATGGATGCAGATGTTCCGACGGTTCGTAAGGTTTTAACCCGCATGAAAAGCAATGGAAAAGCCATCATAGCCATGAAGGTATATGGTTGTGGTCAGCTTCTGGATATAAAAGATGAGTGCCTGCAATTTCAGACCGGGGAAGGCCTGGCGGATGCGTTCACCCTTGGACTGGAGAGCATTGAGCAGCTAAAGGATATTCAGAAGCGTTTACCCGAAGCCAGCGTCAGGGCATAATTTTATACCAAGGATGAACCAGTTAACCCTGACTACGCAGGGCCTGCTGTTTTCTGCCATATCCCTGCTTCTGCATCTTGGCGATATGGAGCTTTGATCAGATCCCCAGGGTCTTGAAAGCATCGAAGATAAGGATGGCCGGCCATACCAGTGCCTTGATCACTCCAAGCAAGCCCATCCAGAACCCGGTGGCCGTAGAAATGAAATATACTGCTGCTCCAATAAGACCCAATGCATACACTGCACCGGCGGGGACACTGCCTGTAACTTCTGTTGCCATGATAATTCTTATGTATGGATGAATATGATCCTCCAATTTACCTAATTTTAATCCGATAACATCATCACATTCTGTAATCATTAATTGATATGAAGATATATTTCTGCGGATCCATCAGGGGGGGGAGAGATCTGGCTCACACCTATGAGCATATCATTAAAATGCTGCAAGGTTTCGGGACCGTTCTGACCGAGCATGTGGGCAGTGATGAGGTGATTCAAAAAAAGGACAGAGTGCTTTCTGATAGGCAGATCCACGACCGTGACCTTGGATGGATCGTGGAGTCTGATCTGCTGGTGGCCGAGGTGACCGTTCCCAGCCTGGGGGTGGGTTATGAGATCGGACGCGCCATTGAAATAGGCAAGCCGGTACTCTGCCTCTATGATGCCGGATCGGGCAAAGCACTCTCTGCCATGATAGCTGGCAGCGACAAGGTGGAAATGAAATTATACAGACAGACAGAGGAGATTGAAGGGATCCTGGAGGCGTTTTTTAAATCGCATGCTCCTCGTCGTACTTCCTGATTTTCATTAAGGCGGCCTGTTCGGCCATATCGTACATCTCACGGATAAAGTCGTCCCCGAAATTGAAGGTCCGCTCTTCCAGGGACAATTCATCGAGCCGGTCAAACAACATGGCTTTTGCCTGCGCAATATCACGTCCGTAAATATGGTATGAATCGGCCTGCCAGTTCATTCTTCCCAGACGAACCTCCTTTCCGCTTCTTCGCGCCACCTCATCGGCGATCACCTCGCGGTTGAAGCGGACAAAACCGAACATATTCATAAAACTGGCGCCCCAGGCATCGTTGCTTCTGAAGCGGATGTTGCAGTTGAGCCATTGTACCCCGTCTTCATCCTCCATGATCCGGTACCAAAGCGATTGAAGGCAGGGGGGATCGTATACCTGCAGGTCGTGGTTCGGCATCCAGGTAATCATCTGAGCCTGACGGGTGTAGGGTTGATCCACCAGTTTCTGAATTACGTGTTCAACCTGGTCCACCTGGAAGCCCACATCTTTTCTCACTGCTTTCCCGTTTTCTTCGATGGTCTCTTTCCAGGATCCGTAGCGTTGTAAC